>CAZBTJ010000185.1:0-9568 GCA_964494325.1 uncultured Pirellulales bacterium | reverse complement strand
CGCATAGAATACCACCTGGGGAAATTTATTTCATACAGGCTTGCCGGAAAGACACTTTGGTGTAAGCAGTGACTTTGCGAGATCAATGTGCATCATCAGCTCTCTCTTCTCGATTATTGACTGAGGAGAGGGATAAACACGGGAAGTATTGGTAGTATTACGAACAAGCTGTAGACGTTTTTGTTTGCGATAGTATTCCCGGAGCACATTCCTGGCAATACCACACAAAAAGTACTTGACGGGTGACCTGGGAGCATATCTCTCTCTGTATTGCCATACTCTCAAAAAGACATCCTGAGTCATATCATCAATTGAATGCCTAGGGGCGTTCAGGTTTACCAGAAACCTTCTTATCATACAGTGATATCGGGAAAATATGTGATCGAAAGCTAACTGATGTCCCTTTGCAACATCAAGCATTAGCCGCACGTCTTCTTCGTCAGATGTTGTACTGAGAATATCACTCATGTCTCGCTCCCCTCATCTCTCAAGGTTTACTTGCCACTCGTCATTGTAGATCTTGTGAGTTTGCCGTACGTCAAGGTTGTTGTCAAGTTTCCTTGAGGTCCTTAATCTAAAAACTTCTAAGCGGAGAGGAGATTTCGGTGCTAGAAGATTGAGAAAAGATACAATAATATAGCACAATGTTCATTTTGCCATCAACTTTCCCCTTCTTCGTGCGCCATTGTATTTGGAGTGTTATGCCCCGAAGAAGTATTTTTGCAGATGCGTCTGATTGCGTATGCGGACGTTTAGGGGGCAGATCTGTCTTTTATTACGTTTTTGCTATATCTGGATCGCGATACACTTTAGGAGATTGACAGTTTCTCTCCTTGATAGCCCCCCCCCTCGCCGCTAAGCGGCATCGAATTTTAGCATTTACCTTACATGGTAGAGCGAGACACGCCCTATTAAGGTTGGACGGAATAATTAAAGGTGTGAAAAGGTTCACGGCATGGCCACTGGCTTTCTTACTTCAAACTTTGAACTTCAAACTTGCGGCCTCCGCCAGGTAGGTTAAGCGTTAGGTGTTAAAGGAAGTCGCTGTTTTCGCATAATTCGTTAAATTGGCGGTTACCATTTGTTTTCAATAAAACAAGCCGCTTCCAGCCGAACAACTTGCGTATGGCCTAACCAAAAGGCATGGCTGCGGCCAAAGCTTACAGCCCCAGGGGGGGCAAAGCCATGTGGATCAAGCCCAAACCAAACAGGGGGTAAGAATTAGTGTCGCAAAATCGAATAACCAAGCCGCAAAGTCGAATTTCATTGCAACGGTGTAAATTGGATAATATAAAAGTCCGTGTGTATCTGTACTTATGAGTTCTGGCGTATCATTTTCGTAGCAGGCAAATTAAAGGAAGGGTAGATTTATGACCAGTAGGAAGTATCAACAGGGGGCATTCACATTAATCGAACTATTGGTCGTGATTGCCATTATTGCCGTATTGATGGGTATTTTGATGCCAGCCTTATCTGCCGTGAAAAAACAGGCCAAGGGCATTACCTGTGTGAACAATGTCAGAAACCTGTCCATGGCCTGGTTTATGTACAAAGATGAAAATGACGATAGGCTGGTGAATGGAGGTGATACTAATTCTCAGGCTGATGCTCCATACTGGGTTGCGAATCCTGTTGCTAACTTCAGCAGTGATGCCATTGAGAATCAGAAGGAAGGTATACGTCGGGGTGCTTTGTTTCCCTATATTGGCAAGTCTGTGGACTCCTTCCAGTGTCCGGCAGACATGCGTGCTGTCACTGGAAGAAACCTAGCATTCAGGTCATATTCCATTGCGGGGGGGATGTATGGTGTAGACAAAAAGGGTGCCTGGGAGATTGTACCCCATACGAAGTACAGCACGATTAAAAATCCGGCACAAAAAATGGTGTTTGTGGCTGAGGCAGATGATCGTGCGGGAGGGAATATGGGCGCTTGGGTTATGAATCCAAAATCCAGGAGATGGGTCGATCCCTTTGCCATCTGGCACACCAAGAGCAGAAGCACTATTGGCTATGCAGATGGACGCGCTGAAATGCACAGATGGAACAGCAAACCTTTAGTTGACTGGTGCGGGTCTGCATGGGACAATCCAGACCAGAAATTTCAGTTCTATCGAACACCTGGTGATGCCGAAGAATATGAAGACCTTGACTGGATGATTGAGCATTACCCGTATCGTCGATTACTGTAAAGAGCAGGTGATTTTGCATACTTGCCGTACTATATTGAGCCTGATTCTTAAGCAAAAAAAAGAAATACCTACGTTAAGGAGCCTGTCAGAAAACTCTGACAGGCTCCTTAACATTAGGGCTAGTGAGCCCTTAGACCATCGATTTGAACAGAATATTCGACGCCCCCGCATGAAAACCCACCTTGTCATTCTTAGAAAATTGAAATATTTTGCAAAAGTGGTCCAACAGCCACCGAATTTATCCATTTCTATGTAAAAAATTCAGATGGCAAGCAAGTTCAAAGAGGCATACAATGCCTTCCAGACAGGATTTTGTTTTTACCGATTTGATTAATGTTGGTAAACTCCAGACTGTACAAGAATAGACATCACAAAATGGAGAATGACTCACATGACTAGACATTCCAAAACACAATTGTCTCTGGCTGTATGGGTGGGCGTTTTGACCCCTCTTTTTGCAGGTTTGCCACTTGTGCAGGCCGTGACCTATGTGGTCTCTCCAAACGGGTCCGACACCCATTCAGGAACGATAGAGCAACCCTTTGCCACGCTGCAGCGTGCACAACAGGCCGTGCGCCGGATCAATGGCAGTGAACCTGTTCTTGTGTGGCTGCGCAAGGGAACCTATTATCTGCCCCAGACACTCGTGTTTACAGCCCAGGATTCGGGCACCAAGGCGGCCCCTGTGGTGTATCAGGCCTATAAGAACGAGCCAGTGGTGATTAGCGGCGGCAGGCTTCTGGAAAGCCTCATATGGACTCCGTATCGCGATGGGATTATGCAGGCAAAAGTGCCTGCCGGATTAACGACCGATCAGCTGTTTGTTGATGGCAAAAGACTGCCCATGGCACGCTATCCCAATTTTAATCCTGAGGAACGGATATTCAATGGCTATGCGGCTGACGCCATTGATCCAGCACGTGTGAACCAATGGCGTGATCCGACAGGTGGCTTTCTACATGCCATGCACCGTCATATGTGGGGTGACTATCACTATCAGATCACAGGCAAGGCGGCTGATGGAAAATTGCAGTACGAAGGGGGTTGGCAGAACAACCGCCAGATGGGCATGCATAATCGGTATCGTTTTGTGGAAAACATATTTGAAGAACTTGATGCACCGGGTGAATGGTTTTTGAACACACGAGAACACACGCTGTACGTTTATCCTCCAGCCAATCTGAACCTGGCCACAGCCACCATTGAAGTGGTGCGTTTGCGTCACCTGATTGAGTTTCGTGGTCAGCAACAGGCGCCTGTTAGATTTCTGTCGCTCCGAGGTCTTGTCTTTCGTCACGCAGCACGTACCTTCATGGACAATCGTGAACCCATGGTGCGGAGCGACTGGACAACCTATCGCGGTGGGGCTGTTTTATTTGACGGGACGGAAGATTGTACCCTCGAAGATTGCTTGCTTGATCAAGTGGGTGGGAATGCCGTGTTTGTCAATGAGTACAATCGGCGTGTCACTATTCGCACCTGCCAAATTGCCAACGTGGGCGCCAATGGCGTGGCATTTGTGGGCGATCCCAAGGCGGCACGCAATCCGCTGTTCGAGTATGGGCAGCGACAGACCTATGCCAGTATAGACAAGACGCCTGGCCCACAAACCGACAACTTTCCGGGTGACTGCCTGGTGGAGGATTGTCTGATCTACCGATCAGGTCGTGTGGAGAAGCAGACCGCACCCATTCAGATCGAATTGGCCCAGGGTATCACTGTGCGCCACTGTTCCATTTACGATGTGCCGCGTGCCGGTATCAATATCGGCGATGGCTGCTGGGGGGGGCATGTTGTGGAGTTCTGCGATGTGTTCGATACGGTCAAGGAAACGGGCGATCATGGTTCATTCAATTCCTGGGGACGCGATCGATTCTGGAAACTGACCGATCTGGACCTGGACGATGACGCCGTGTGGGAGGCACACAAGGATGTGCCTTTGTTGGACGTGGTCAAGCCCAATATCTTAAGGAACAATCGCTGGCGATGTGATCACGGGTGGGACATTGACCTGGACGATGGGTCGAGTCACTATATTCTCACCAATAATTTGTGTCTCAACGGTGGCATCAAAAACCGGGAAGGCTTTTATCGTGTGGTGGAAAACAATATCATGGTCAACAATGGGTTCCATCCCCATGTCTGGTACAAGCACAGTCAGGACATTGTGCGACGTAATATCATGTGGGGTGATCGCTATCGACCGGCTGGCGGTATGCCAGGTACGCCGTGGGGCAAAATCATGGATGATAACCTGGTGCATTCACCCGGCGTGACAGACCCAAAGCCGGCCAGCGAGATGGCCAAGCAATCCAAGCGAGATGCCCACTCGATTGTGGCTGATGCGCTGTTTCTTGATCCGGCCAAGGGTGATTTTCGCGTGAAAGGGAACTCGCCTGCTTTGACAAAGGGATTTGTAAACTTTCCCATGGACCAGTTTGGTGTGTTGGATCCTGAATTGAAAAAGTTGGCAAGGACTCCAAAGATCGATCTCACCACAGAAACGAAAGAGAAAGGACCCAAGGCCTCAATATCTAAGCAGCAAAGGTTCTTATGGCGGGCCCGAGTCCGTGATATTTCCGGTCTGGGTGATCGGTCGGCCTATGGCTTGCCCAGTGAGAAGGGCGTATTGATGCTGGATGTGCCGGAGACGAGTCAGGCGGCCAAGTATGGTTTTCAGAAGGATGATGTCATCCTTACCTGCAATGGGAAACCCGTCTCTTCCATCGACAGTTTGCTGGCCCAACAAAACAACGCGGCCGGTGACAAACTGACCCTGAAACTGCAACGCAAACAGGCATCCGTGTCTATTGAGGTTGTCGACACTGTCTTTGTGGCTTGCGAATACCGGACAAACACAGACTTTAGGTCAGTTTTTGTGGTACCGGGTTCAGCGTTCCATGTGACGGTCAATGCGCCGGGCACCATGAACGAGCCGCTTGCAGTATTAACTGATGGCCAGCTGGCACGCAACTATGGGCCCGTGTTTGGCAATGGGGTGCTGGGCGGGCTGTACAAGATGGATTTGGGTGTTGTCAAGACTGTGGCACAGGTCAATAGTTTTTCGTATAATCAAGATGGCCACCGTGGTTCTCAGCGGTTCGTGCTCTATGGCAGTGCCTCGAAAAAAGACCCCGGATGGAATATGCAAGACAGATCATATACACCGATTTCTGATGTGACTGCTGAAAATGCGAGGAGCACAGACTTTGTGGCAACCTCAGTCAGACGGCACCGAAATGCCCCCTTGGGTCAGTATCGCTGGTTGGTGTGGTCTGTGAGTCCGGTGACTGGCACGGCAGGTGGCGAGAACACGGCCTTCCAGGAATTGCAGGTCGTGACCGTTCCTCTTCAATAAAACAATTCTGCCAACAATGGAGTTCATGTGAAAGGTGTGGAATATGATGGAATACAAAATGAGGCAAAGACTGATTTGGTTAGGACTGATCGTGACGTGTTTGGCCCTGCCAGTGCCACGGCGTGCAGCAGCGTCCGATGACGGACGCCTGGCATGGTGGCAGGAGGCCAGGTTTGGTATGTTCATCCACTGGGGCCCCGTCTCCCTGACAGGCAAAGAGATTGGTTGGGCCCGAGGGAGCCAGATACCGATCGAGGAGTACGATCAGTTGTACACAAAGTTTAATCCTATGCAGTTTGATGCCACGGCCTGGGTTCAAACGGCCAAGGAGGCCGGTATGAAGTATATTGTACTGACCACCAAGCACCATGATGGTTTTTGTCTCTGGGATACTGCGCAGACGGACTTCAACATCATGCAGTCGCCATTTGGTCGTGATGTGGTCAAGGAACTCTCTGACGCATGTAAGCAGGCAGGGATTCGTTTTTGTACCTATTATTCAACCTGCGACTGGCATCATCCTGATTTTCCTTTGACCAGTCCAGGGGGACGGGTGGAGCGAAAGACGTCCAACCTGGATCGATATGAGCAGTATCTGCGAGCCCAGGTCAAGGAACTCATCACCCAGTACGGCCCCCTGGGTCTGATTTGGTTTGATGTACCGCAGCGATTTGACAAGGTACGCGGTCAGGGTGTGATTGATTTTGTGCGTTCACTCCAGCCTGATATTATTGTCAATAACCGAACTGGGGCGCCCGGTGATTACGACACACCGGAGCAACGAGTCGGCAAATATCAGGATGACCGGCCCTGGGAGACCTGTATGACGATTTGTCGCCAATGGGCCTGGAAGCCGAACGATACCATGAAGTCACTTACCGAGTGTTTGCACAATCTGATTCTGTGCGCAGGGGGGGACGGCAATCTCCTCTTTAATGTGGGCCCTACAGCAGATGGCGTGATTGAAGCTCGTCAAGTCGAACGCTTGCAGGAAATGGGGGCCTGGATGGCAGCGCATGGTCACACGATTTATGGCACCAGAGGCGGTCCATGGAAACCGACCCGAACCGTGGCCAGCACACGGTGTGAAAACCGCATTTATCTCCATATCTTGCGATGGTCCAGTGACGTGTTGGAACTACCGGACATTGACCGTCCTATCCTGTCGGCCACACTGCCGTCCGGCAAGCCGGTCCAGATCACACAGCAGGAGGGCAAACTACGGATCACGGTGAAACCGTCCGATCAACATGCGATAGACACGATAATTACTCTCACACTTGATGGATCTGCCATGGACTTGCCTGCTGTGGCCAGTGCCAAGCCGGTTAAAGCAGCTGCATCCAATGTTTACAGGAAGCTCAATGATTTATACGGTTCGGCAGAGGCCTTTGACAATGATCCTGGGACACGCTGGGCCACGGATTCAGGCACGCATGAGGCCTGGATTTCCATTGATTTCGAGAAAAACAAAACCCTGTCCAGGGTACGCATTGACGAGGCGCTCGAACCACGGGTCCAACAATTTGAGCTACAGTACCGGGTCGGCTCTGACTGGAAAACCATCGTGACCGGTACGACACTGGGGCACGGGTATCAGCAGAGTTTTACACCGATCACGGCACGTGAATTTCGGCTTAACATTTTGAAAGCCACGGAAGGGCCGACTCTCAATGATATAGAGTTTTTCGAAAAATAGGGTTGGCCTGACGTGTCACCGCACAATTAAGAGGACTTTTCAGGGTCTGGCCCGTATTATCTTTCGCCTATGAAGTCATCATCCTTACCCATCATAGCCATTGTCGGGGCTGGACCGGCTGGCCTGAGTGCTGCAATCCATGCCGCTCAGAATGCTGTTGCTTTGGTCCATGTGCTGGAAGCCAATAGCGTGGCTGGGCGTAAGCTCCTGATTACTGGCGGGGGACGATGTAATCTTACTCATGATCTCGAGCCCAAGCAATTCCAGAAATCCTTTTGCGAAGGGCGACGGTTTCTCAGTTATGCCCTGCACGAATATCCAGTCAAGGCACAGATTGCCTTTTTTGAGCAGCGTGACCTGGCCACGCGTATTGAGCCGGATGGCTGTGTGTTTCCCACCACAGATCGGGCCTCGGATGTTCGTGATATCTTGATCAAGGAGGCGGGGCAATTGGATGTTCAGATCAAATATGATCATTCCGTGACAGCCATCTTCAAGAAAGAGGATTGCTTTCTCATACAGACACAGGGTGGAACTCTACAGGCCGACAAGGTCATTCTGGCAACGGGTGGAAAAAGTTATCCCCAAACCGGCTCCACAGGTGACGGCTACCGTTTTGCCAAATCCTTTGGCCATAGGGTGGTGACACCCAGGCCTTCGCTGGTCCCTCTGGTGCTTGCGCAACGCTGGCTTCAGGATGTGGCAGGTACTGCCCTGGACAATGTGGGTCTCACGGCCAAACGCGATGGAAAACCTGTGTCAACGTCAGGCAAACTTGTGTTTACACAAAACGGTGTTGGTGGTTTTGCAGCCCAGGACATGAGTCGCTTTTTGACAGACAACCTGCCCAATCCCGGCAGCCCCATCCCTGTGGCCCTGGATTGCCTGGGCGATATCCCTGTGGCTCGATTGGACATCCAGATTCGTGACCTTTGCCAGGCTCAATCCAAAAAGACCGTGGTCAAGCTGATCTCTACGCTCTTGCCCAAACGTCTGGCCAAGGTGGTGTGTGGCTTCTGCGACTGCCCGGACACACGGCTGGCCTGTCAGTTCTCCAAGCCCAAACGTCTGGCCCTTGTCCAGACCATCAAGGCAGTCAAGCTTTCAGCTGTGGGCACCCGTCCCATTGAAGAGGCCACAGTCACGCGGGGCGGTATTGCCAGGGACCAGATCAATCCCAAGACCATGGGCTCAACCCTCTGCCCAGGTCTCTATTTTGCCGGAGAAGTGCTGGACGTAGACGGCCCCTGTGGTGGCTATCATCTGCAAATGTGCTGGTCCACAGGCGCAGTCGCAGGTCACGCAGCTGCCAGGGGCGATTAGTATTGAACGTGAGTGACCTCGCGGGCTCGCGAATGCCTTCCGGAGTTCCTTTGAAGAATCTCCTCATTAATGAGGATGCAAAACACATCACTTCACACCTCAAATTTCACCCTTCACACCTCCTGGCCTGATATGGATTATTTGACTTTTCGAAGGATTTTAAATGAAGAAGGACTAAAGCGTTCTTGTTTTATCTATTTTTCACCATGAACCACATGGCGCAGCCTTCGGCCGCAGCCAACACATATCACGCGAAAGATCAGATCTGATATACAGCATTTGTTGTTTCTAAGTTTTCTCAAAAAGCATTGTCTCGCACGGAGGCACGGAGACCACGGAGATTGGCTGCCGCCGGGGACGAAGGTTTTGCCTTTGTCGTGGGTTCTCCGTTCCAGCCGGGCTGAGGCCCGTCTGCGTGTGCTCTGTCAGGGCCTGCTCATCGAGCAAGCTCGGTCGCTGGCCCTTCGGTCGCACACTGTACGAACGGCTTTGTTTCAATATGGAGGAACCGTTCGCGCAATGCGACAGCACATTAAAACAAGACTCTTTTTTCTGTTTCCTCCCTCAAACTGAAAAGGTTGATTCGAATCCATACCCAAGCCGTCATCCAAGTCCAAGGTAGTATCCATGACCAAGCTTGCTTGATGAGGGGATACAACCGCAGGACGAGCTGCCCCAGGCAGGGACACGCGAAGCGTGCTTGACGGCGATCTTTCGCAGAGCCAGAAACTCAGGCCAAAGGCGACAGAGTCCGTGGTCTCCGTGCCTCCGTGCGAGGCAAAAAAAAGCAAACAGAAATTACAGCACAGAAAGCCAAGAACCCTCTGCTTGTCACACCTAAGATTTATCACGGTAGCTCGGGTATAACTTGCGCATGGATAACGAGATATGAGTACAGCCCAGAAGAATCACGCAACAAAAAACAACATGATGACTTGTTGTAACACGAAATACACGTCGCGACAGGCGAAGCCCGGTGTATCGGGACTTATGGAACCG
>CAZBTJ010000184.1:0-9619 GCA_964494325.1 uncultured Pirellulales bacterium | reverse complement strand
TCTGATCCAGATTCACCTGAGAGCGATGCGCCTCATCCGAAATACAGATCACATTCGGTCGTTCCGTCAGCAGCTCCGTATCCTCTGTAAACTTATGAATCGTCGTCAGGAAAACGCCGCCACTGTTGCGCCCCTTCAGAAGCGCCCGAAGCTGATTCCGGCTCTCCACACTGATCACCGACTCGTCGCCAATGAAACCCTTGGCATTCGTGAACGTCGATGAAAGCTGATCATCCAAATCCGTGCGATCCGTAATCAGCACAATCGTCGGACTCTTCAGGGCCACACTCCGCATCAACAACCGCGCCAAGAACAACATCGTAAAACTCTTGCCGCATCCCGTCGCCCCAAAGTAGGTACCGCCCTTCCCGTCACCCTCCGGCTTCATGTGCTGCAAAATACTTCGATACAGCTTCGTCGCCGCATAATACTGTGGGTAGCGGCAAAGGATCTTCTCTTCTCGCCGCGATACATCAGGGACATAGATATAGTTTCTGATTACGTCGGTTAATGTCACGGGGTTGAAGAGACCGCCGATCATCGTATAGAGGGAGTTTATGCCTTGAGCGTCGACATCAGAAACACCCTCACCCCCGCCTCTCCCGGAGGTAGAGGAGCTATTAAACTTAACAAGCTCCTGAAGGACTGACTCGGGATCATTTAGAAAGACATCGTTATCGAAGCGCATGACGGTAAAACCAAGCGACTTCAAATAGGCATCGCGTTTATGGTCTTTTTTCGACTGAGCTTCTTCGGAATGAACTCGACCATCCAGCTCAACAACCAGTTTCAATTCATCACAGAGGAAATCAACAATATACGGCCCGATCTGGTGCTGGCGTCTGAACTTTAAATCCGCCAATTGACGATTCCGCACCAGCTCCCACATGACCTCTTCCGCTGGTGTTTGTTTCTTCCTTAACTCCCGCGCCCTTTTAACCAATCCAGAATAGGTGAACCCTCCTTTATAGTTAGTCTTCGCCCCCTCATCCCCGCTTCTCCCAGCGGGAGAAGAGCCATAAGCTTGGGGGTGAGGGATATTCAAGTCCTCTCCCCCTGGGAGAGGATTTAGGTGAGGGTGTATAATGCGTTCTGCCTTCCTCCAACCGTAATAGAATTCGTAAGATGCAAAAAAGGAACCAACTTTCGAATTAACACCATCTGATAGAACGCAGAACGCATTATACTTAAACAGCTCCGGAATATCGCGCTTGTAGCGCACTGTCAGCTGGATAAAAGCATCATGGGTTGTCGCCTCTTCCCGGATCGCGCTCTTGAACTCAAACACCACCAGCGGCAGGCCGTTAATGTAGAGAATCCCATCGGGAATACGCAGATGCGATCCAACGATCTCCAGCTGATTCGCCATTTTAAAGATGTTGCCGCCTGTTTTATAGGCCGCCGCTTCCTCCGCCACAATCCAAGGCACCTCGCCCACCCTCGGCTCCCGAAATGCGGTTAGGTTGGAATAATCGATCAACTGCACATAAAGGTCTTTTTGAGTATGGTCTTCACGCTTTAGCAGAAAACCATCCGAAACCAGCTTCATGACTGCCTTGTTCGACTCATAGAGGTCTGCCGACGAGTACGCATCCAGCTTCTGAATCACCGCCTCGATTTCACCCGACGTGATGCCATCTGCCGCATACTGCTTGGCCAAAAACGTCCGCAGATCAGCCTTGATCAACACTTCCTGTGACTGACGCTCAATCGTCTCGCCTAAAACATGCGGATATCCCTCCGCTTCGAGGAGTTCGATGATCGCGGCTTCAAGTTGGGCTTCGGTGAATTTCATCTCCGGGTTTCCTTTAAAATTTTGTCCAGCATTCCGCCGGGCGTGGTGTGCGGTACAAACAGCTCATCCGAATTTTCAATCACAAATCGATTCCGCTGTTCCGCGGCCGCCAGATCACCGTCCCGGTTTTGCATCTCCAGAATCAACATCCGATTCTCCTGCAATGCTTCGGCAAACCCGGGCGCGGTTCCGGCAGACTCAACATCCCATGCGAAACAGGCAACAACCCGTTTTTTCTGTTCCAGCAGCCATTCGAGAATCTCCTTCTCCTTTTGGGAATGCCATCCGCCAAAATAAACATCCGCAGTTGGAATACGCCCAATGGGGGGAGCATTGCGACTGCACAACACCCCGAGTTTTTCCGCACTCCAAAGCGCGGGATTCCCAATCCCGCGCAATCCGTTTCCAAACTGCTGCACACACTTCCATGGATTCATCCGGATATACTCGGCAATTTTCTTCTCCGCCTCTGGCGAGCGCACAATCATCTCGTAATAATTCCGATGCCAAATCCGCATCTTTTCCGGCGCAGGCGCCCCGTTTCGGGCGACAAGAATATCGCCCCTAGTGCGCACCGCACGCGTGACCCCCGCCTTGAACCCGGTCATCACATCCCCCAAACAGCCATGCCCGCCCTCTATTTTTATAATGGCATGAAAATGATCCGGCATAATCACCCACTCGCCCCATTCCATCCACGGCAAAAGACGCGCCGTCTTTTGCATCTCCTCTTCCATAATTTCCCGCACGGGCAGCATTCGTCCGGGCGGCATTCGTCCGGGCGGCATTCTTGCCGCCCCTCCCGCCCCACTCACCCCAAAAGGCATCCCGCCCGCCCATTCAACAAATTCCCGATGTGCGCAAAGCGTCACAAAATACAACCCACCCCCGGCATAATCATGCCCCTTCAGCCGGATGCTTCTCCGGTGATGCAGCGCTGGATTATATTCGCTCTTTTTCATGTTCGGGCGGCATTCGTCCGGGCGGCATTCGTCCGGGCGGCATTCTTGCCGCCCCATTCGCCGCACGTTTTCCAACCCTTGGAACAAATCCTTCCAGACATTGGAACCCCCTCCGCTCCGAGGAGTCCGATGATCGCGGATTCAAGTTGGGCTTCGGTGAATTTCATTTTAATCCTCTTAAACCGCTGCCGAAATCGATCGAACCACAATATCCAGTATTTGATTCTGAAGCTGCTCCGTGCGGATCTCCGTAATACCCGCCCGTTTGATTGCCTGCATTTCCAGCGCGGTTTGCCGGCGTTTTAGAAGCCGTTTCAGTCCGGCCTCATCAATCTTTCCCGCCTGATACGCCGCAGTCCATTTGCCCAAGTCCCCAGCAATCGTTTTTCCAAGCGCCGTGCCTTCTTTCAAAAACGCCTCAGCCTCTTCCTTGACGAAATCCTTCGCCACCGCCTCACACTGCTCCAAAATATTCTTCAACAAATCCTGCATTATTTTGCGCCTTCTTGTGTTTTTTGTGGCCAAACCCATTGACTACTTTTTTAGCTTTGCGGCCTCCAACTCAATGATGGCATCAAAATTACTTTCAATCATGGGAAGCGATTCTTCCACCTCGAACTCATCGAACATTCCCACCTCTTTCCAGTCCGCAATAACTCCGGCAATCCCTCCGCCCTGAGGGTCGGCTACCAACGTCCACTGCATCACCGTCTTGTCGTTGTTAGGAATTCCCTTGGCATATTCGTGCGCCTTACAGACACGAAGCAAAACCGCCTCGCACTCCGCGATATGGTTCGTGTAGTGCTCCACCGATTGCTCCACCAGCACCAGCGAATCCACCTTTAGGTCCACCGCCGTCTCATACGCCCGTTGATCAAATCGGGCTGTTGTAACACAGCCCGCCAACAACAAGCTGGCAAAGGCCAATATTCCTAATTTCTTCGTCATAATCTCTCCGCAACCACTAATCGGAAATGATGAAATAATAGGATGGGCTCCTTTACTCCAAATTCAACCAATTTAAACTTTTTCACGCCGGGTTTCCAGATATTGGAACTCTCATTTTGATCGTTGTTTAAAACTCATCGTCTGACCCGTTTCCCCGGGTTTCCAATCGCCTCGGCCAAATATTCTTCTCCCATCATCATCTTGAAGTGCTCATGATGATTCGTGTTTAAAAATATCTTCTCAAAAACGGAAAAATATTTATCCGCTGGATCGTCCTGAGTCTGAATGAATAAATCATCTGGGATAGAGTGGGATCCATCATTAATCCAATAAATCATTGATCGGCAGATTCCCTGCTCTTCAGGGTTATCGGCGAAACTTTCAATTAGATGCTTATAAGGATATTTCCCTAGGATTTTGAAATAATGCTCTATAATCCTGCGCATTATATTTTGGATAGTTACTCCATCGTTATGATCTCTGTTTTTCAACTCGCGCCAGAGCAACTCATACGAATTAAGAATCGGGTTTTCCATTCCGAACGGCTGGATTGCAGTAACTTTATTTTTCTTCCTCAAGATCCAGAAGAACGTGTTGTTCCTCTTTTCCGGCTTTCCGTCTATAAAAGAAACTTCTTTGTGGAAATACACGTTATGGGTCAGCAGGATTACCTGCTTGATATTTCCTGAATCTCCCCGTGTTTCTTCTAGGATTTCTTTAATTAGTGAACTCACAACGAATAAAACGTTACTATCCAAACTTGAAATAGGGTCATCGATTACTAAGACTCGATCATCAGACACAGAGTCTTCGGAATGCCCCCCTTTTGCCAACTGCAAGTAGTAGAGGAAAGTGATAAATGTTATCTCTCCCTCACTGAGGGTAGATTCAGCGATAGTACCGTCCTCACGATGAATTTGATACTGATTTTTATCTTTAGGAGACGGAACGATTTCAAAATTTAGAAACCCATAGGCCTTTAGAGTTCGATTTATCTCGTCTACGGAAGGTTGAATACTTGTGACGTTTTTGTTGGCTTCCTTAATCTTCTTATTGAGCTCTACATATTGTGCCAACAGATCCTTTCTCTGCCCATCAAGTGAATCAATGCCTTTTTGTTTTCCCGAACTGCCGTGAAGATACTCTTCGATGCTGGCCTTATATTCATCCACGAGATATTTCCATATCAACTCAATTAGGCCTTCCCGTTCCTTGTCGTAGTTCCTAACAATCTCGTTGTGTGCTTTGATCTTTATATTGGCATCTGCAATCAGCCCAGCAATGCTACCAAGCTGCTCTTCTGTATGATGGAGACTTACACTGCGACTCGGCTCCTTGCTCTTATTGCTGAGTCTTTCCTTGTTCGATTGAAACTGTGCGGCGGCTGTTTTGTTATAGGAAGCTAGCTTGCTTATATCAATTTTGGTTTTGAGATTTGCACTTTCCGAACTCTCTAGCTCCTGGAGTTGATTCGATAGGTTCTCCGCCAAGCGATTATATTCCTCCCAGAGCACCTTTACCCGCTCGGTGTTTTCCTTAAACTCTTCATTAAAATAGTTATCCAGTTGAACCCTGAAATCGCTTGTGATAGTTTCCTTCTGGCAGAAAGGACAAACCGCAGAATCCTGCAAATACCCGCGCCCCTCATTCACCCAGTCATTCAAATTTAAACGCTGAATCAATTTAGCGATCTCGATATCTCCCTTTCCGATAATCTTCTTCTCCCATATTTTATCGACTTCGATTTCGCTGAGTCTGGAGAGGTCAATTTTATCAATAGGAGGAAGCTCTACCGGAACCTCTCCAAATATAGTCTCAGCCTTATTCTTCAACTCCTCATAAGTCTTCAGCGCTGCCTTGTTAGCTTTTGATTGAGCAACGAGTTTGTCCCTTAAAGTGTCTCTTCTCATTGCACCGGCAAAAGCTTCTTTGAATACAACTTCATGCTTTTTATAAACATCAACCCAGGCAGCGTCCCTAAAGCTATTGTCGTATTCTTCCTTTTGCTCAATGAGTTTTTCGAGAGCACTCTTCCTTTGTAAACCCGCATCTTTTATTTCTGCTAGCTGCGACACCATGAATTCGATGGCATCTTTTTCTTCCTTGGTCGCTTCGCCAAGCGTGAAGACTCCATCCATCTTCCCTTTACCAAAATTCCGCTCTCTAAAGTTTTTATTATAGACGAGCGTCTGTAATGCCATATCGTGTTGCCACTTGACTGAACTATTAGCAAAGTCAGAATGCTTTTCTTCCTCGAGCAAATTAGTGATCGTTGTTTTTCCCGTTCCGTTAGCTCCATAAATGAAGTTCACCTTGCTCAATCCTTCCACCGTGATACCTGTTGCATCGTAAGTGGCTACATTAGAGATAGAAATTGATTCAATCATGACATTGCCTCCTCGGCTAATTTTTCAGCATCCTCAATTCGCAGCTCGCCGGAGATGAGTTTCGGAAGAAGGGTGTCGCGGAGAGAACTCAGAGTTCGGGATTGTTCTGCGAGCTTCACGCGGCGCTCGAACAGCGGTGCAGCGCGGTCAGAATACGCTTTCGCGAGTTGAGGCGGTGGCACAATGACAATGTGGTTCTTCAGCACACCTTGGTTGATGTTCTGCTGCGCCGCACCAACCGCCACCCGTTGCAGTTCGGCACGCGCCTTAAATAGAAGGCCAACGAGAAAAGGCACTCCGTAAGCAGACTTTGCTATCAAAGCTGCAGCGGCTTGGTTTGCGGTACCAGGTTTCGTAAGGACGCCAAACCGTCCGACGGTCGGCGATGCGTAGAGAGCAAATAAAACCGTGCCTGCCGGCCACAGTTTACACGAGGAGTTTGCAAGCCCAGCTTCCGAAATCTTTTCTTTGGCATCAATCAGCGGCCCATCGAACAATTCCCCGGTCTTGAACCACGGAATCGTGGCTGGCTCCCAGTAGGCTTTGTTCATTCGCGCCGGAGTGCCTCCACTGGTAAGCACATCGCACAGGCTTTCGATAGCTTGAACTGACCAGCCGCTAGGAATCGGGCCGAGTTCCGAAGGTTGGAAAGAATCGGGGAAAAGTTTCCAATGGTTGGAAATATTATTTCCAGGGTTTGGAACATCGCGGCGGGTTTCGGCTCGGGCGGCGAATTCTTCGGGGATCGGGTTTCCGGCGGCGAGGGCATTATCGATCACGGGATCAAAGTCCACAAACCAGCTTTTGAACAAGGCGCGAGAAATCCCTTCCAGCGTCGCATTCATCCGCCGATTCAACTCTATCTTGTCATCCAATGATCCCAAAATATGAGCTATCACTTTTTGCTCAGGGAGTGTTGGAATCTTAACAGGCATCAAATAAATATGATTTCTGTTTAGCGACGGTTGAGCGCTTCCCGAGTTATAGGAAGAGAAATCAATCGTTCTGAGAAAATAAAACGTGAAGAACTCATCGTTTCCCAAAAAATCAGTGACATAAAGCGCCGTATTATGAGGCCAATAGTCGACTGCGCTATAATGAACTTTACCAAATGATGCACCGCTTCGTCCTATGACCAAACCAGGGCCTTTAGCTTTAGAAATATTGTGAAATCCATTTTGGCCAGCAGACCCCATAACCGGAATATTTCCGGCCTCCCTTTGACTATCTGTTAGGTCGTGACCTCGTTGAAGCCTGATCAGATCTCCCAGAGATGCATCTCTCCAATCATTCGCCATAACCAAGCCCCTCTAAATTCTTCCGAATCACCTCATCCAGCTTGGCGGGCCCTGCCATTTGTGCGTAGAGCGTCACGCCTTCGGCGAATGAAAAATGATGAAGTATGAATGATGAATTTCTCACGATTCACCGTCCTTCTGCTCCAGCAGTTTTTCAATCTGTTCCAGCTCGATCAGATCATCCGCATCGGCTTGCCGGGCTTCGGCGAGGCGGCGGGCGGCATCAAATGTCTCGAAGCGTTCGCTTGCAATTTTCTGCATCGCGTCGTGCGAGATGGCGCCCTTGTTTTGTAGGACGGCTTTTTCGTTAAATTCCAACATGCGGTCCACGTTGGTGCGCCAGTAGTCGAGCGTGAGCTGCTTGCGCTCTTTCACGCGCAGCTCGGCCTGTTCGAGAAAGATGACGACGAGGCGATTCAACGTGTCGATTTCATCACTCGATAGATAGTTTTTTGCAACAACAACATCTTGCTTGCGAACCCGCGATCCGCTCCAGCTCATGAGCGCCATATTCGGGCTGCCGGGGTCAGCGCGCTCCACCACCAGCTCGGCGGCGGTGTAATGCGTAACGGCGAAAAGCAGTTTGTTTTGCACTTCGGCAAAGAAGAGGTTGGCCTCGCGCGGGTCGGCGGCATAGTCGGCAGAGAGCGCAAATAGCTCGCGAACCTTTTGATAGAACCGCTTCTCCGAGGCGCGGATTTCGCGAATGCGTTCCAGCAGTTCGTCAAAATAATCCCATCCATGAGGATTTTTGAGCCGCTCATCATCCATGAGAAACCCTTTTTGAAGGTATTCGGCCAAATGACGCGTCGCCCATTGACGAAACTCTGTTCCGTGCGGGGAATGAACCCGATAGCCAACCGCCAGAATCATGTGCAGACTGAATAGCTTAGTGGGGTAATTCTTCCCATCTGCGGCAGTTGTCAAGGATTCCTTGACAACTGAACCCTCCGGCAACTCCCCTTCTTTCAGGATATTGTTAATGTGCAAGCTGACATTCTGCTTGGTCGAAGCAAACAGCTCCGCCATTTCCAGCTGCGTCAGCCAGACCGAACCATCCTCCGCTCGCAGTCGGAGCGTGGTTTGCCCATCAGAACTGCGGTATAAAATCAACTCGTTATTCCCCATAACCCAAGCCCTCCAGATTCTTTCGAATCACATCATCCAGCATTGCCGCCTCTGCCATCTGCGCGTAGAGCGTCTGACTCATTTCGGTCATCTTGGTTTCGAAGGGGATGCCGTCGTCTTCAAGCGGTGCCGCGCCGACGTAGCGCCCGGGCGTGAGCACATAGTCGTGCTTTCGCATATCGTCTAGCGTGGTGGATCTGCAGTAGCCGGGGATGTCATTGTAGCCGCCGTCTTTTTCCTCGCCCCGCCATGCATGGTAGGTTTTTGCGATAGCGGCGATGTCGTCGGCATCGAGTTCTTTTTGCGTGCGGCTGATCATGGAGCCAATCTTGCGGGCATCGATGAAGAGGGTTTCGCCTTCGCGGTTGCGGTAACCGCGTTCGCTATCGGCCTTTTTGTTCTTGGTGAGGAACCAGAGGCAGACGGGAATCTGGGTGGTGTAAAATAGTTGTCCGGGCAGCGCGATCATGCAGTCGACGAGGTCGTTCTCCACCATCTTTTGGCGGAGGGCCCCTTCCCCTTTGGTATTGGTGCTCATGGAGCCGTTGGCCAGCACAAAGCCTGCGACGCCGTGTTCGGAGAGCTTGGAGACCATGTGCAGAATCCAGGCATAGTTGGCATTGCCGGTGGGCGGGGTTTCGTAGCCACTCCAGCGCGGGTCGTGGACCAGCTCATCGGCACCGCGCCAGTCCTTCAGGTTGAAGGGCGGGTTGGCCATGATGTAGTCGGCTTTCAAGTCGGGGTGTTGATCCTTAAAGAAGGTATCGGCGGGGACTTCACCGAGATTGGCCGAAAGCCCGCGCACCGCGAGGTTCATCTTGGCCAGCTTGTAGGTGGTGGCCGTAAATTCCTGACCGTAGACCGAGATGTCCTTGGTGTTGCCGTGGTGGCTCTGCACAAATTTCAACGACTGCACGAACATACCGCCCGATCCGCAGCAGGGGTCGTAGATCTTGCCTTTGTAGGGTTCGATCATTTCCGCGATCAGATTCACCACGCTCTTGGGCGTATAGAACTCGCCCCCCAGCTTTCCTTCGGAGGCGGCGAACTTGCCTAAAAAGTATTCATAGACCCGGCCAACGGTGTCTTCTTCGTTGTCGG
>CAZBTJ010000183.1:0-9630 GCA_964494325.1 uncultured Pirellulales bacterium | reverse complement strand
TATGGAGTTTTCTGACAGAGCCTAGTATTTATCGCAACAGCATTGCGCAATATGTGAACAGTTTGACGCAAAGTGTGTTTGATGTTCAGACTCATTTTGACGATAATAAATAAGAAAATGTCGGTGTATATGTTGGAGAACCCCCGAAGATGAACATGAATGATCAGAGAAAAAAGGGATTCACTTTGATTGAGCTGTTGGTGGTTATTGCCATTATTGCCGTTTTAATGGGTATTCTGATGCCAAGTTTGCGAGCGGCCAAGCAACAGGCTGCTGCAGCCAATTGCATGGCGAACACTCGAAGCCTGTCCTTTGGATGGATCATGTATGCGCAGGAAAATGACAACTCGCTTGTGGCAGCGAACATGGGAAATAACGGCTGGATCGGTCAGCCCCAGTCAGAGAATGGAACGAACTATTCACCCACGCAGGCAAGCCCGATGGTTTTGGATGAAGACGAAATCAGGGGGATTAAGAAGGGGCTTCTCTACCCCTATTTAAAGGATGCAGGGGCTTATCACTGCCCCGCAGACAACATGCGCATCAGCAAATATGATGGCACAAAGGTCTTTGTCAGTTACGCACTGGCCAATTGCCTGAATGGGGAGCCTGCCTCGTTCAAAAAGCAAATCAAGAAAATACATCAGATCAAGAATGCGTCGAAACGATACAACTTCGTGGAGACAGCAGAGACGAGAAACTTCAATATGGCCGGTCATTTTGTCATAGGGGCGCCCGAGTATACAGGGTTGACAACCTGGAGCTGGTGGTCACCCATGGCTGTTCATCACAACAAGGCCAGTGTCCTTGGATTCTGCGATGGCCATGCCGAGAAGCACAAATGGGTTGATAAATTCACACTAGATCGTGTCCAGAAGTTGATAGAGCAGAACGTGGACACGTACGGGCAAGAGCCAGGGCCTCCAGATCAACAGCAAGACTTAAAATACATGGCCGATGGCTGGGCGTATCGATATTGAAAAAAACTGGTATCGTACGAGGCCGCCATTGGGTTGTTTGACATAGTGTCAGGATTAAAATTTCGGACAACGTAACGTTTTTATCTGATTGGAGGACACCATGAAAAAGAAAAGAGAATTCCTTTTGTGCCTGGTATGTTTGACACTGGGATGGATTCAACCGGCCACGGCAGACCTGATTGGATGGTGGCCGTTCGAAGATGGCAGTGGCACCGTTGCCAAAGATGCCAGCGAGAATAAGGTCGATGGGCTGGTTCTGGGCGATGCAGTGTGGGACAAGCATGGTCAACATGGCGATGCCTTGATGCTGGATGGAGACGGTGATTACGTCTATGTTGAAGGTAATTACAGTCTCCCACTTTACTCTGTGGGTATGTGGTTTCGGGTGGATGGCGGAACCGCCGAGAGAGACCTCTTGGGCATCTATGCCGACGAACTTGTGTTCGGCATTCTGCTGGAAGTCAGGTCAAATGGTGTACTTCGTTATCTGCATCGATCCGATGCTGGAACAGATATCAATATCTATACGGATACCGCCTACGATGACGGCACTTGGCATCACATTGCAGCCGTAAAGTCAGCGGAGGAGATGGTCCTTTATATGGACGGGGCACTCGTCGGATCGGCTGCAAACAGTACGCTGCTCCCTGATCCCATGAATAATCTGGTTATCGGCATACTGGATCACGGTAGAAATCTTCGGTTTTTCCCCGGTCCCATTGACGAGGTATTTGTGTACGACCATGCCTTGTCGGCTCAAGAAGTTCAAGCTGTGATGGACAGTCGTGGACCGGGTATGGGTGTGGAACGTGCAGGTGACTTATATCCCAAGGACAGGAGCACCGACGTGCTTCGTGATGTGGTTCTCGAGTGGAGTCCGGGAGAATTTGCAGCCACCCATGATCTGTACACAGGCGAGAGCTTTGACGATGTCAATGACGCGACCGTGCCGATTGCTGCAGGCCTGGATGTCAATTCATTTGATCTGGGTCGTCAGGGATTCGGTGAAACGGTTTTCTGGCGTGTGGATGAAGTCAATGCCGCACCGGACAACACGGTTTTCAAGGGCAATGTCTGGAGTTTTGAGGTGGAGCCCTATTCGATTCCCATTGCCGGCGCCGACATCATTGCCACAGCCTCCAGTGCCTCTAATGACTTTTCAACGCCTCAAAAGACCCTTGATGGCTCGGGCCTGGATGCCAATGATATGCATGCCATTGCCCCGGAAACCATGTGGTTCACTGCCACGAATGATTTGGAGCCGTGGATTCAATATGAATTTAATGCAGTCAAAAAGCTGGATACCATGACCGTCTGGAACTCCAACAGTTCTGCCGAAGGCTTTATTGGCTATGGCGTACAAGGCGTTTTGATTGAGTATTCTTTAGATGGTGATACCTGGGATGTGTTTGAAGATGTGAATGAATTCAGTCGGGCACCGGGTTTACCCACCTATAATCAGCACGATGAAATTGCCCTGGGTGGCATAGCAGCGAAGATGGTTCGTTTAGCCATTCAAAGCAACTTTGGCGGATTTATAGCGTCCTACAGTTTGAGTGAAGTGCAGTTTTCCATGATTCCTACGGCAGCTCGGACGCCAGTGCCTGAGTCTGGATCAGTGGATATTCTTCCTGACGCTGTATTGTCCTGGCGTGCAGGCCGCCAAGCAGCTCAAAGTACGGTCTATGTCAGTACAGATCCCAATGCAGTGACCGATGGTTTAGTTGCTTCTGCCACATCCAATACCAACAGTATAAACCTCAGTGTCTTTGATATTGAACTGGGTGCGACCTATTACTGGCGTGTGGATGAAGTCAACAATGCAGAGGCCGTGTCCGTGTGGGCGGGGCCTGTGTGGAGCCTGACGACAGCTGCAACGTTGATCGTGGATGATTTTGAGAGTTACAGCAACGACAGCCCCGATCGTCCGTTCCAGACCTGGCTCGATGGGTTTGGGTATTCAGCAGACGAGTTCTTCCCAGTCGGGTATGGTGGTAATGGTACCGGTGCTGGCGTGGGACATGATATCTGGACGGTGGCCAGCGAACACTACAATGGCGATATCATGGAGACAGCGATCGTCAAAAGCGGCTCGCTGTCCATGCCTCTTTACTACAATAATGCCACCTCAACCACCATTTCTGAGGCGACGCGGTCGTTGACTGATCCTCAAAACTGGACTCAGGCCGGGATCAAGGGGCTGAAACTTTCGTTCCAGGGTGATCCCGACAACACGGCCACTACGATGTACCTCAAGATCAACGGAACACAGGTGGACTTCACCGGTGATGTGGCCAGTCTTCAGCAGAAACCATGGCACACATGGTACGTGGACCTGGCCAATCTGGCCGGTGTCAACCTGGAGACGGTCACTGAGTTGACTATCGGCTTTGAGGGTGGTAAGGGCGTGGTGTACTTTGATGACATCGTGCTGATTCCGTCGGACCGACAACAGGTCACGCCTGTTGAGCCGTCTGCCACGGATCTGGTGGTTCAATATGCCTTTGAAGGGAATGTGGCTGACAGTGCAGGTGCCAATTCGGGCACGGCCGAGGGAACCCCTGAATTTGTGGCCGGCAAAAATGGTCAGGCCATCAAGCTGGACGGCATGGATGATTATGTGACAGTTGAGGGGTCCTTTGATCTCGCCACCTATTCTGCCAGTCTGTGGTTCCGAGTAGAGGGCGGTACTGGTCAAAGAGATATTATTTCGATGTATGATTCTGCAGGTGCATTTGGCGTTCTGTTGGAACTCCAGGCCAACGGGTCACTGCGTTATTTGAAGCGTTCCCTGGGCATGGGCACAACCGGAGGCACCAACATCTATACGACCAGCACCTTTGGTGATGGTGCCTGGTACCACGTTGCACTGGTGAAATCGGTGGATGCGATCACATTGTATGTGAATGGCGAGTCTGTGGGTTCACAGGCGGATACCACGGCCTATGACGTCGGGGCCTTGCACAGAATCACCCTGGGTGTGCTCAAGCATGACGATCTGATCCGCTATTTCCCGGGTGACATTGATGACTTCTCTCTTTACAGTCGTGCTTTGTCACGAGCTGAAGTTATGTGGCTGGCCGGCAAGACGATACCCATGGACTAGCCGTTTTAATGAAAATGATGATACGTCTTACTAGATCCTGCATTGATGCCCACGCAAACATCCATGCGCACGTTAGGAAATAGTAAGTCCTCCTTCGGGCGATCCACATCTCTGGTGTGGATCGCCTTTCTTAAGGTAGATTAATAGTACACAAAACTCTTTAAAGACTCACTGCTATGACTAAAAGAGACTGGATAAAGGCAATAGTGGCATGCCGTAAGGATGTTCCTACGGCACAATACTGGATGTCATTCTTTAATGCTGATACCGCAAAGAACATGACTCCACGGTCATGTCATTTTGATCCCATGGGACTTTATGGCAGCGGCTGCGAATTTGACAAACAAGGCATGAGCAACGATGCGTTGGATGGTCTTATTCGTTTTAATAATTACACGGACCGCTGCTTTGCCTGCTTGGGCAAGGGGGCGGCCACCATGTTTGGGCATGGTGGACCGGGCGAATTCTTCTGCAAACTGGTAAAGGAAAAAAGCGATCATATGATCGTTGTTTACGAAACAGGGGTTAAAGTGAAAGTCAACTTCAAACCTCACTTTTATCACAGCTTTGAGTACCCCGTGACAAACCATGAAGATCTTAAGACCCTGCATCTGCCGAATCCGCATGATCCGAAACGCTACGAAGGATTGGCACATAATGCACGTTATCTTCGAGACAAGGGGCAATATGTGGTGGGTTCACTCAATGGCTTTTTTTCCGGGATCCACTACTTCCTCATGGATTACCAGGAAACCCTGATGGCACTCATCACTGAACCGGCATTGATCCACGCGGCCGTTGAGAAATTGGGCCATTGGAATCTTGCCGTGGCAGAACACATGATCAAGGCAGGTGTTGACGGCTTGGCCCTCTGTGATGACTTGGGCTCCAAACTAAACCTGCTAATGGCACCCCAACAATACCGAGAGTTTTTCAAACCCTGGCACAAGAAGCTTTGTGATTTAGCACATAGTCTGAATGCCACGGTTCATTTGCATAGCCATGGCGCCATACACGAAATACTGGACGACTTGGTTGATTGTGGCTTTGATTTTGTAAATCCATTTGACCCTGAAGAGGGATTCGATATACAACAGATACTACAGGACTATTCAGATAAATTTGTGGTAGTGGGCGGTTTCCCCGGCTCATTTTGGTATTGGTCGCCGGAAAAACAAAACGAGTATCTATATAAAATGGCTGCACTGGGACGAAAATATCCTAGATTCATCTTTATGGACGCCAGTGGCGTGCCCGAAGATCTTTCCGCAGAGGTCTTTGCCAGAATTACAGCAGTTTCAAAAAAAGCCAGGGGCCTTCATGAAGGTACCATCAAGAGTGTGGGACGTCCATCGTCACATGGCACCTCGTCGAGGCAGGCGATTTCTCCCATAGCAAAGAAGCCAAAATGATTGTTTATTTAAAACACAAGGAGAATACCATGGAAGAAGACAGAACAAATCGTTGCGAGTGCGGCTGCAGTAGAAGAGACTTTGTAAAGGCGTCCGCATTGACCGTGTCCGGTGTGTCATTGTTTTCCGCATTGGAAGCGGCCGCATCGGAAGTCGCCCTATCACCTACACGGTTGAAAAAGGAACCGGCTCGGATCAAGGTCGCATTCCTATATCCGCCCTCAAAAACCTTTTCAGACAATCCGAAGGGCTGGTGGAGTTGGCCCGGCAACGAATATGACGCCGAAGGGCGTCAGCAGCAATACACCAAAGCCATGCGAAACATGGAAGCAAAGCTTGGCGTCACGCTCGATATCGAGAAACATGCAGTGGCAGGCCCAAAAGAGGCGCAGCGCCTCTGTGAACAACTCAGTGCGTCCAAGCCGGACGGTCTGCTCATCATCATGTTCTATAACAACAGCCTGTCTCAAGCCAATCTCCTGCTGAAGACCGCCGCAAAAGAGAGCATCCCAGCGATTTTTTTCATTGGCCTCGGTGTCAAACACGGCTCGATCAATAACTACCGCAATCGCCCAGGGCTCTATCTGATTCAGTCCATGGACAATTTCGAGGCCATCGAATCCGGCCTGCGCATGATCCACACTCGAAAACAGCTCAGTCAGAGCCGACTGTTGAGCATCACGGATAGGCGCAAACCGGGTACGCTGGTGGAGCCGTTTCTGGGGATTCAGACTACGGTCATTCCGTTTACACGATACGCCGATCTTTTCCACAGTGTTGAACTCACCCGACAGGCCAGGCGTGTCCTAAAGAAAGTCACGGACAAGGCCCAGGAGATCAGGGGGCTCAGCCAGGAGGCCCTGCACAATGCCCTGCGCGCCTATCTGGCCCTGACAAAATTGATCCAGGATGAGAAGTCGGATGCCGTGACTATGGATTGTCTGCGTGCCGGTATGCTCAAACCCTGCCTGAGCTTTTCATTACTAAACAATATGCTGATCCCAGCTGTTTGTGAAGACGACCGAAATGCAGCCTATACGCAAATGCTGGGGCAGTTACTGACCGGTCGTCCCGGATTTCAGCATAATCCCTGCTACGAGACGGAGAAGAATCACTATTATGGCTCTCATTGCACCTGTGCCACAAAAATGTACGGCCCGGAAGGTGACGCATTACCGTATTTACTGCGACGTTTTGCCCACACCAATGAAGGCAGTTGTGCCATACAGGTCTTTTGGAAAGAAGATGATCCTGTGACCATGGTGCACTATTATCCCGGTAAGGTTCCCCAATTGGATGTCTATGCCGGTCAGGTGGTCACGTCCCATCCCATGCCCCCGGCAGCAGGTTGTACGACCAATGTAGAACTCAAGATAACCGATCGTAAAGATGTCCATTTGGTGAAGGGCCATCATAATATTCTGTATTGTGGTGATTTTGCCCGATCCTTCCGCATCTTCGCCCGTTTGCACAAAATTGATCTGGTTGAATCCGGATACGATGGTAGAATGGCACACAATGCACAGACCATTGATTTGTCCAGGCCCTGTTGTTAGAACTCAACGATGGATAGTGATGCAACAATTTAAAAGAGGACTGCAGTCACTGTTGCCGGGCATTTTTCTCATCGCGGTGAATGTCTCCGGCGCATTTGCCGCAGGACCGATCGTGCTGGACATGGTGTACAACAATCTGGGCGAGGTGCCCCGCGTTTCTGCTTTCAACGATCCGCAGACCCTGGCAGCCTGGGGATACAGCGGGCAGGTGCCGCATCTGTATGTTCAATGCGCAGTGACGTTCGACTCGCTGGAGCCCACTGTCGTGCCTCAAGATTCCGAGACACGACAGTGGATAACCCAGCAGGCAGCAAAGGTCGATCAGCGTCTGGCCGAAGCCGAGGCAGCTGGTATTGCGTTGTATCCGTTCACGGACTTTTTTATTGTGCCCCGCGGGCTGCAGGACCGCTACAAGGATGAACTCGGCGACTTGAGCATTCGCCGACCCTTTGTTCAGACCCTCATTCGTAACCAGGTCAACGAAATCTTCCAACGCTTTCCCAAGCTCGGAGGGCTGACATTACGCTTTGGCGAGACCTACGTGCACGACACGCCGCACCACGTGGGGGGCAGTCCTGTACGCTCACCGGAAGACCATACGATTCTCATCAACCTGCTTCGAGAAGAGATCTGCGTCACCCGAGACAAGAGGCTGTTCTACCGGACGTGGGATTTTGGCCACAACTTTCACGTCAATCCGACGTTCTATTTGGCGGCGACCGACCCAGTCAAACCGCACCCAAACTTGGTGTTTGCTGTGAAGCACACGCGTGGCGACTTCTTGCGTACCCTGCCCTTCAATCCGACGATCGGGATTGGTAAACATCAGCAAATCGTTGAGGTCCAGTGCCAGCGTGAATACGAGGGCAAGGGGGCGCATCCAAACTACATTGCCCGTGGTGTGATCGAGGGCTTTGAAGAATTGGCCGATCGTTCCAAGCCCACCTGTTTACGAGATATATCCAATCATCCGAATTTTGCTGGCCTGTGGACCTGGACACGCGGCGGGGGCTGGAAAGGACCCCATATCAAGAACGAGTTCTGGTGTGCGTTAAATGCCTTTGTTCTGAGTCAATGGGCTCAGGATCCTGCCCGATCTGAGGAAGATATTTTCCGTGAATTTTCCGAAAAGGAGCTCAAGCTCCAGGGCGACGATATCGACCTGTTCCGCGAACTCTGTCTGTTGTCTGCTCAAGGCGTATTGCGCGGACAATACAGCCTTTTTGGCAATGTCAACCTGGGCTGGAACCGCGACCAATATATGGGCGGATTACCACAACTTGGCGGCAACTTCAACAGTTTTATCAAGCAGGGCAAGGTGGGAGACGTCCTGGCCGAAAAAGAAGAGGCCGTCACCCTCTGGCGACGCATAGAGACCCTGTCAAGACAGATCAACGTACGAGACGCAGCCACAAAAGAGTTCATTCTCACATCGTGCACCTACGGTCGTATAAAATACGAGATCATTGCCAAGGGCTGGACAGTCATGCTGTTGGGCATGGCCGGTGACAAGATCGGCCAATACGATAAGCCGCGCATGGCGGCCGCGATTGTCGCTTACGATCGCTTATGGGAAGAGTGGAAACAGCTGGAGGCATCCAGTCCGTCCTGCTCGTCGATCTATAAGAATCACTACTGTCGCTATGTCAGCCAAAAAGGCATGTTTCCGGCCTCCGGTATGAACGACTCAGTCGATAAATACCGTGACATCTTTTCAGACTCTGCCATACCCCAGGCCAGAGATGAGTAGAGGCTTGGTTGGGATACGCGGAAAGCGCTGAGAGGTGAGAAGTATGAGATGGGCGCTTCGCTTCAGTTTTAAGTGTTAGGTTTTAGGTGTTAAGTGAGGTCTTGTTTGTCGGGGTTCGGCTTTTCCTACCTACCTTCCTACCTTCACACCTTCACACCTTCACACCTTCTTAACTTCTATTTCATCTCCAGGACATTTTCCGGGTCAAGACGCTCGTTGCGTTTCATGGGAAGTGTTTTGTAATCCTGGAAATCCTTTTCATGCTGTTCAAAGGCGGCTCTGTCTTGATCTGACATACGTTCAAGTGCATCTTGGCCGGCTTTGAGTGTTTCTTCCGGCCGGATGATTTCTGCCCGTACAAAGATGTAGAGTTTGTTTTGGATGTCCTTATTCGAGGCCCCTCTAAAGAGCATCCCGATCAATGGCAGGTCTCCCAAAATGGGAACTTTCTTTCCAGCCTTGGTCTGGTTGAGTCTGAGCATGCCACCGAGGATAATTGTGCTGGCGTCAGGTACTGTGACATTGGTGGTCAGGTCACTGCTGGATACGTCGGGCGGGGCTTCGCCTGTGACGGTGCCAAAGTCTGAACGATTCAGTACTATATCGAGTCTGAGCAGATCACCTTTGCTGGTATGGGGTGTAATTTCCAGGGTGATGCCTGCGTCATAGGGCTCGTATTGTACGGCAGTTTCAATGAGGGTGGTGTTGTCGCCGGCCCCGCCACTACTGACTGGGATTGAGGACTTCACGCTGACATAGGTCATTTCCGTTGTCTTGATGGTGCCTGTTTCATTGTCATTGACCAGGATCTTGGGCTTGGCCAGGA
>CAZBTJ010000182.1:0-9907 GCA_964494325.1 uncultured Pirellulales bacterium | reverse complement strand
TTCCTGCTGTAAACTACCTACTGAAAACTGAAAACTTGAAGTTTGCAAAACTTCAATTATAACTTACAACTCAGTACTGCTCGGTCTGTTGGTTCTGGTTTTTGAGGCGAAACCGGTATTTTTCGGAGACTGGAAGGTGAGATGCTGAAAAGACTTGCGGTAAAACGACAGATTATAGTATAGTAAAAAGTGCCACAAAATGACCGTCTATGAACCTCAATGGGCATGATTCGGTCATTTCATCACTGTTATGGAGGCGTAGGGCTTGCGCTGCTTGTGTCCGCGAACACGGTTATTCCATAAATGAAGGAGATTTGTAATGTCAAAGAACCTGGTAAAGCTACTTTTCTTGAGTTTGTCATTGATATTGGCCCATGTTTGCGTGGCCAACGCTTTTGATGTCCGAAATGATCCCTTTCTTGTGGGTTGGTGGGGGGTTGACGAGGGCACGGGCACGCTTGCCTTGTCATAAGACAATCAGTAGTATATCACCTAGTTGTAGGCAGTCGATTATGTCAAAAGAATGAGGTGTTTTATGCGTTTTAGTCAATTTCGGGTGAGCGTTACTGTATTAATGTTGTCTGTTCTGGGCATGGCGAATGCTGTGGAGTCCTCTTCTCTGCCAGACATTTTTTCACAAGATGACTTGGCGTGGGAACGTAAGTTGGGGACGCATCAATATAGTTCTCCGACGGTGCGAAACGGGTATGTTTACCTCGGTGTGGATGATCGGGCTCTGGAACACTCTGTGGTTAAAAGCACGGGCGGTGGCCTGGTGATGTGCTTGAAAGAGGAGACCGGAGAATTGGTTTGGCAGTTACCTGTGCCTCGCTATAGGGAGGGTGTCAAGGCGCCATTTCACTTTAACCACTGGAAATGCGGCATCTGTTCCACGCCGGCTTTTGATGAAAAATATTTGTACATTGTGGGGTCACGAGGTGACATTCTCTGTCTGGATCAGTTGGGCCAGGCCAATGGCAATGAGGGGCCATTTATGGCAGAGGCTGCGTACATGGGCATTCCGAAAGAGGCCGAGTATGCGTTGACCACCGAGGACGGGGACATCATTTGGGCCTACAATTTGATCAAGCGATTGGGTGTGGTGCCCCATGATGTTTGCGGGAGTTCTCCCTTGCTCTATGGGAATCATCTGTACGTGTGTACCTCAAACGGTCAGGATAATAAACATGCAAAAATTGCCAACCCGGAAGCCCCCAGCTTGATCGTGTTGGATAAAAACACAGGTGAGTTGCTGGCCACGGACGGAGGCCTTTTTGGCGAGCGCTTGTTTCATGGAAACTGGTCCTCTCCTGCCTTGGCCACCTTCAAGGGCCGGGATACGATCCTCTTCAGCGGAGGAGATGGCGTCATGTACGCTTTTGAACCCATTGGCGTCAATTCTACGAGTGATGCTGTGCAGGATCTCAAGATCATCTGGCAATACGACTGCAACCCCTCTGACTATCGCATGAAGGACGGAGTGCCCATTCCCTGTTCGACGTGGAATCGAAAACGGAAGGATGGTCCCAGTGAACTGATTGCCAGTCCTGCAGTATACAAAGACCGTGTTTATGTGGGCATTGGGCAAAGTCCTGTGCATGGGCGCGGCCAGGGGATCATGAGTTGTATTGATGGTGTGACAGGCAAAAGGATTTGGGAGAATCGTACGGTAGATCGTACATTGGCGACCGTGGAGATTCACGATGGACTGTGTTATGTGCCTGATATCACCGGTCGATTGCACTGTCTTGATGCCGAAACGGGCGAGACTGTCTGGATGCATGATCTAAACGATATTGTGTGGTCTTGCTCGGCCAAGGTGATTGACGACAAGATTTATGTGGGGACCGTCAATAAACGATGGCTTTATGTGTTTAAGGCGGGGCGTGAAAAGAAGCTGCTTCATCAAACGAAGCTCAAGGGGGTTGCCATTACGCCCACTGTGCAGAATGGCGTTCTTTATCTGGCTACGCAAAAGAACCTGTTTGCAATTAGAACCAATCATTAATGTTTTTGATGTGCCGTATGGTTTTGTCTCGGTGAAATACACAACTGCATTTTTCTGAGATGGTATATTTGTATACCGTTTAAACATGGAGCGGCTGCTATTATCATTGGAGGAGTTTTACTGTGAGAACAATCGTAATCAATCGGAATATTCCAATCTGGATTTATTTTTTTTGGGTGGTGAGTTTACTCGTTCCTGCCCATTCAGCATTGGCCAAAGAGGCTTCGGGTTTGAACGTGGGCACCTTTTCTGGCCTGAGCCTGCGTCACATCGGGCCAGGTATGAAGTCTGGGCGTATCAGTGATGTGGTTAAGGATCCTACACGACCCAGTACCTGGTACGTGGCTGTGGCATCCGGCAATGTGTGGAAGACGGTCAACAACGGCACGACCTGGACCCCCATCTTTGACAACTACGGATCCTATTCTATCGGGTGCATCACGATCGATCCCCAGAATCCAAAGGTTCTATGGCTCGGTACGGGTGAGAATAACAGCCAGCGCAGCGCCGGCTACGGTGACGGCGTGTATAAAAGTATGGACGCTGGCAAGAGCTGGACCCACATGGGGCTCAAGACCTCTGAGCATATTGGCAAGATCCTGGTCGATCCGGTGAACTCCCAGGTGGTGTATGTGGCGTCCCAGGGGCCTCTATGGGCCGCTGGGGGCGAGCGAGGCCTGTACAAGACTATCGACGGGGGCACAACCTGGAACCCCGTGCTGACCATCAGCGAAAACACAGGCGTCAGTGACATCGCCTTTGATCCACGCAATTCAGATGTGATCTATGCCACATCCTACCAGCGGCGGCGTCATGTTTGGACCCTGGTGGCGGGTGGCCCAGAATCAGCGATCTTCAAGAGTACCGATGCAGGTCAAACCTGGCATAAGATTGTCAAGGGTTTGCCCTCGGTAGATCTCGGACGCATCGGTTTGACCGTGTCACCACAGCAGCCTGATGTGGTTTATGCCATTGTGCCTGCCGCCTGGGGTGAAAGTGGTTTCTATCGTTCCAGTGACATGGGTGAGACCTGGCAGCGCATGAGTGACTATATGACAATCGATCCGCAGTATTACCAGGAGCTATTCGCTGACCCCCACAAATTCGACAGAGTTTATTCGGTGGATACCTTCCTGCAGGTGACTGACGATGGCGGAAAGACCTGGCAGTCCGTGAACTCGCGATTCAAGCATGTAGACGACCATGCCCTGGTCTTTGATCCTCAAGATTCTGAGTATCTGATGATTGGCTGTGACGGGGGGATTTACGAGACCTGGGATCGCGGCGATTCCTGGCGTCATGTGTCAAATCTGCCAGTCACGCAGTTTTACCGTGTGGGTGTTGATAACAGCAAACCTTTCTATTATGTGTACGGAGGGACCCAGGACAATGGCTCCCTGGGCGGGCCGTCGCGAACCACCAACCGACATGGCATTCGCAGCAGTGACTGGTTTGTGACCTGTGGTGGTGACGGCTATCAGACACGCGTGGATCCCACGGATCCCAACATTGTCTATTCTGAGTCTCAGTACGGCGGGCTGGTCAGATATGACCGTCTGAGTGGTGAGCGTATTGGCATCCAGCCTCAGCCGGGTCCGAATGAACCACCCCTGGTTTGGAATTGGGACAGCCCTCTGGTGCTCAGTTCTCACAGCCCCACACGTCTCTACTTTGCAGCCAATCGTTTGTTCCGAAGTGACGATCGAGGTGATTCCTGGCGTGCGATCAGCCCCAATCTGACGCGCGAGATCGATCGGAATCAGCTTGAGGTCATGGGGACCGTGTGGAGTACCGAGTCCGTCTGGAAGAATGTCTGGACTTCCTTTTACGGCAACATTGTGTCCCTGGACGAATCATCCCTGCAGGAGGGCCTCATCTACGTGGGCACGGACGACGGCCTGATCCAGGTGACTGAAGACGGGGGACGTCACTGGCGAAAGACGGGGCTATTCCCTGGCATTCCTGAGCATACGTATGTGGCTGACCTCAAGGCCAGCGTGTCTGATGTTAACACGGTCTTTGCCGTGTTCAACAACCACAAGCGGGGTGACTTTTCGGCCTATATCCTCAAGAGTATGGATCAAGGACACAGCTGGGTGTCTATTACCAGCAATCTGCCCGAACGTCACGTGGCCTGGAGTATTCAACAGGATCCGGTGCGTAGCGATCTGTTGTTTGTCGGGACCGAGTTTGGACTCTTCTTTACCCTGGATGGTGGTAGTCACTGGATTCCCCTCAAAGGAGGTGCGCCCACGGTGGCATTCCGCGATCTGGAGATCCAGACGCGTGAATGCGATCTCGTGTGCGGCACCTTTGGTCGAGGCATCATGATCCTGGATGACTATTCACCGCTGCGTCAGGTGACGCCTGAATTGATGAAGAAACCGGCTGTGCTTTTTCCTGTCAAGCAAACCTGGATGTATGTTCAGGATGCACCCATGGGGGGGGGCGGTAAGGCCTCGCTGGGTAACAGCTTTTTCACGGCACCCAATCCTCCCTTTGGTGCAATCTTCACCTACTACCTCAAGTCGGGTCTTCAATCTCGGCGTCAGATGCGTAAGAAGCAGGAGGTCAAGCAGCAAAAAGAAAACAAACCAGTTTACTATCCCAGTTGGGACTCATTGCGACAGGAGGACAGTGAGGACAAATCAATGGTGTTCCTGACAGTCAAGGACGCTCGCGGTAGAGTCGTTCGTCGTGTCAAGGGCTCCATGGGATCTGGCATGCACCGTGTGGCCTGGGATCTTCGTCATGCACGCACCAGTCCTGTCACGCAGGGCAACAGTGACAATCCTTGGTCTGACAGTGGCAGCGGCATAGCAGCCTTGCCTGGCACCTATACGGTCCAATTGTCCCAGTATGTGGATGGCGAATTTACCCCACTGGCCGAGGCGCAGTCTTTTGAGCTGGTCCCCCTGGAACGCCAGAGTTTACCCGTTGACCGTAAGGCAAAGTTTGCCTTTGAAACGCGCGTCAGTCAGTTGCAGCATGCGGTGGCGAGTCTGGAACGATCTCTGGGCGACGCCCTGAATCGCGTGGTTTCTGCCAAACAGGCCCTGTACGGGGCGTCCAAGAATAGTGAAGCCCTGATTCTGCGTGCACGCGCGATTGAGCAGGAACTGTCGGCCCTCACCGTGGATCTTCGCGGGGACAGGACCGTGTCCAAACGTTTTGAGCCCACGTCCCCGTCTTTGCGTCAGCGTATTAACCGGGCCGGTGCAGGGATCTGGACTACATTTGCCCCCACAAAAACGAATCAACGGGCCTATCAGATTGCAAAAAATCAATTCACAACATTGCGTGCGCGCCTGCAGCGTATTGTCGAAAAGGATCTGACCAAACTGGAACAGGACATGGATAAGCTCGGTGTCCCCTGGACGCCAGGGCGTCCCATACCCCAGGTGAAATAAACCAACACATGAAGACTCGGTAGGAGGAGACAACTATGTGGCGTAATATAGTGACAGTTTTAGTGGTAACCGCCTTTGCTGCTGGAGCATGGGCTGGTCCGGACGACAACGAACCCAACGCATCCAAGCTGACCAGTGGTTTACTCTCCGGCATTCCTCTGCGCAGCATAGGACCGGCCCTGATGTCTGGACGTATTGCCGATATTGCCATTGACCCGGTGTCTCCCAATACCTGGTACGTGGCTGCCGGATCTGGCAACCTGTGGAAGACCACCAATGCTGGCACCACCTTCAAACCGATTTTTGAGAACTATGGTTCCTATTCCCTGGGTTGTGTGACCCTTGATCCCACCAATCACCACAGCATCTGGGTGGGTACTGGGGAAGATGTGGGTGGTCGGCACGTGGGGTATGGCGATGGCATCTACAAGAGTCTCAATGGGGGCAAGAGCTTCAAGAACATGGGACTCAAGGCCAGTGAACATATCGCACGTATCCTGGTTGATCCGCGCCATGCTGACACCGTGTATGTGGCAGCTCAGGGACCCCTGTGGTCTTCAGGTGGAGAAAGGGGACTGTACAAAACAACCGATGGCGGGCAGACTTGGCATGTTATTCTGAGCAAGGGGCCCTATACCGGTGTTACGGATGTTGTATTCGAACCCGGCAATCCGGATGTGCTCTACGCAGCCACGCACCAGCGTCACCGCACGGTCTGGGCCATTGTAAATGGCGGACCGGAGTCCGGCATCCATAAATCAACAGATGCAGGCCAGACCTGGCAGGAACTCAAGGGCGGATTGCCCGGAGCGGACAAGGGTAAGATTGCCCTGGCCGTGTCTCCGCAAAAACCTGAGTTGGTGTATGCCTCCATTGAGTTGGCAGGCTCCAAGGGTGGGGTATGGCGTTCCGAGAACGGCGGTCAGAGCTGGGACAAGATGAGTGACTATACCAGTGGCGGCACGGGCGCACACTACTACCAGGAGCTCTTCTGTGATCCTCATAGATTTGACGTACTCTACCATGCCAATGTGCGACTGGGTTGCACCGAGGACGGAGGACGTACCTGGCGAACTGCGGAGAGTTCCCGAAAACATGTGGACAACCATGCTGTGGCCTTCCATCCCTTGGACCCGGACTTCCTGCTGGTCGGTTGCGACGGGGGACTCTACCGTTCCTATGACCGTGGTGAGACCTATGACTTCTTCAGTCAGCTGCCCCTAACTCAGTTCTACAAGGTGGCCACAGACAATGACCGACCCTTTTACAATATCATCGGGGGCACGCAGGACAATTCCACACAATATGGACCCAGCCGAACGCTCCATAGCTCCGGCATCGCCAACAGTGACTGGCAGATTGTGGTGGGGGGTGACGGGCACGACTGCGCCATTGATCCGGAAGATCCGGATACCCTCTATGGCGAATCACAAAAGGGCTATCTGCGGCGCGTGGATCGACGGACTGGCGAGGCCGTAGACATCCGCCCTCGTCCGGCTTCAGGTGAAGCTGATCTGCGTTTCAATTGGGATTCACCGATTCTGATCAGTCCCCACTCACACACGCGCCTGTATTTTGGCTCCAAACAGTTACATCAAAGTGACGACCGTGGAGATTCCTGGACTGCCATCAGCCCTGATCTGTCACGCCAGCGTGACCGGTATACACTGAAGCACATGGCACGGGTCTGGGGCCTTGATGCCCTCTACGACACCATGGCCATGTCACAGTATGGCAATATTACTTCCATCTCCGAATCCCCTCTACAGGCCGGACTCATCTATGTGGGTACAGACGATGGGCTCATTCAAGTGACCGAAGATGGTGGGGCCCACTGGCGTCGCGTGGATCGTTTTTATGGCGTGCCGGAAGAGGCCTTTGTCAATGACGTCAAGGCCGACCTTCACGATGTCAACACTGTGTACGCCATTCTGGATGCCCACAAAACGGGTGACTTCAATCCCTACCTCATCAAGAGTACGGACCGAGGTCGCACCTGGAATTCGTTGAACGGCAACTTGCCCGAGCGACAGATCCTCTGGCGTTTTGTGCAGGATCATGTGCAGCCAGGACTCTGCTTTTTGGGTGCTGAATTTGGACTCTATGTCACACTTGATGGCGGAGAGCATTGGGTCAAACTCACAGGTGGGGTACCCACCATCCCGTTCCGGGATCTCGACATTCAGCGTCGAGAGAATGATCTTGTGGGTGCCACCTTTGGGCGGAGTTTTTATGTGCTGGATGACTACAGCTTCCTGCGTCAGTTGAGTGATCAGTCACTGAGTCAAGATGATTTTACCCTCTTTGGCGTGCGAAAAACTGCGATCTATGTGCCAAAACGAGGCAAGCAGGGCTCACGCGGTGATTGTTTTTATACGGCACCCAATCCGCCGCACGGGGTCGTATTTACCTATTACCTCCGCGACAGCCTCCAGACCAAGGCGCAGCAGCGACGCAAACAAGAGGCCAAGATAAAAAAACAGGGAGGCGATAATCCCTACCCTGGTTGGGACCGGCTGGAACAAGAGAAGCAGGAGGAAACACCTACCCTTACCCTGGTCATCAAGGATGCTGAGGGGGCGGTTGTGAATCGTATCAATGCTTCAATCTCATCAGGACTTCATCGTGTCAACTGGGAACTGTACCGTGCCTCGTCTGCCACGGCAGGGGGGCGAGGTCCTCTGGCTTTACCAGGACGTTATACGGTCCAGGCTGAAAAACGTCAGGCCGGCAAGGTGACATGGCTGGGCTCTGCGAAGAGCTTCAAGGTGGTCCCTCTGGACAAGCGTGTTCGCAAGCCAGTTGAACGCAAAGCTGATTTGGCCTATTATCAAAAGGTGGCTGCATTGCAGCGCGTCATCCGCGGCACCGCTGGAAAAACCGAGGAGGTTCTCACTGAGATTGCTGCTATCAAACGTGCCTTGATCCGCTCGGACAAGGTGCTTCCGGATCTATACGACGAAGCCCATCGTTTGGAATTGAAACTTCAGGATCTACGCAAGTTGCTCGTAGGTGGCAGCATCAAATCCAGTTACAATGAACCGGATGTGCTCTCCATCAGTCAGCGGATCAGTTCGGCCTTGAGCACCACGCGGTCTTCCTTTGGCCCCACCGAGACGCAGCGTCAGGATTTCCGTATTGCCCAAACTGAATTTGAGGCCATCCAGGGAGACATTCGCAGCTGTATTGACAAGGACTTTGTGATTTTGCAGAACGAATTGGACGACGCAGAACTGCCCTGGACGTCGGGTCGTGCACTGCCATCATCGACCAGCCGTTAGCCACCAATTCCTAGCCACATATTCTACTTGCAAGTCGCTCCGAATTGGGTAGAATAGTGATACCTACTTTGAGATGGCATCTTTTTGGAAAGCGTTTTTCTTGTTGGTCCTTTGTCTTTAGATCTTGGCACAAGAAGATATTTTACTAACAACCAACATCCCACCAGGGACGGAGTCTATCTGGAATTTCTCCACGTCTCGAACGAGAACTTCTTGACATCTATTTCTGGCCACACACAATTGAAAGTTGATTGTTAAGTGCAGAATGGGTATTTTGTGATTATGGTCAGATTGTTTTGTTGTGTTTTAACAATATCAGTGCCCGGAGCACCTATAATGCAGATCGACCGGAAAATGAAAAGACTGCAAACAAATTTGAACATATCCGCCACATCAATAATGTATTGGGATTATTTGTCCCTACGTTGACAACTCCATTGGAGTTGTTGAATCAGGAAGTGTAACATGAAAAGTGACCCAGCCATTGAAGCAGTAAGAGAAACAAGACATAAGATTTCAGAACGCTTTGGGCATGATACTAAAGCCTTGGTTGAACATTACATCGCCTTAGAGGAAAAATACAAAGGAAGAATGGCTAACAAGGCAATGGAATTGACTTCGAATCAGACGGTTTTGAGGTCAAAAGATTAAATGATCAGGCCAAGTCGTATTGCATGGGACTTTTAAAGGGTGTCCACACATTCGAGACTGAGTCGACCATTGAGTATAAAGACTGGGCTTTGGATGCCCCTGCTGAGTATTTTGTTCGCATATATAAGGAGTGGAAGAAACAAGCCAAACGCAAGAAAGACCTCACCGAGGTGAACAATTTCATCCAAGACCTTGATCCCGATAAGGCCAAATACTGTGGGTGTCCGGTTTGATTAAGTAATGATCTCGCGCCCACTCACTGCGTTCGCTTAAGGCGCAGATCTGTGAAGAAAGGGACAACGAAATACAATCTCACACAGAGGCACACAGCGACACGGAGAAAAATGGGTTTAACCACTCCTTGCCACTCACTAACAACCAATAACCGATTTACCGCCACAGATATTTGTCGTTCCGGCAAACAGGGTTTTGAGTCAACCACTAATTTCCACTAATCTTCACTAATCGGCTATCGCCCAAAAGTAGCGACAAATCTGACAGAACGACCATGTCACCTCGAAGAATTGAGAGGTCTATTAGACCAGCACGCGAAGCGT
>CAZBTJ010000181.1:0-10040 GCA_964494325.1 uncultured Pirellulales bacterium | reverse complement strand
GCCTTGGTCATTATGTACAATCAAGTCAAGGTGATCATGACGACAGCGATTCAAGAGGATGGTAACATCTACAGGACTATTCAGAAGGAAGCCACCTTCAAGACGCCCATTGGAGAACGATCGTGAAAACAGAAAATCAGGTGACGCGAAGACATTTTATTCGGATGCTGGGGCAAGGTGCCATGGCCAGTGTTGCGCTTAAAATGGACGCATTCGGCTATGAGAGTCAATCTCCCACCCATAAACCCAACATTCTGATGATTCTGGTGGATGATCTGGGCTACGGAGATTTGTCGTGCCAAGGGGCTGTTGACATGAAGACGCCTCATCTGGATGCCTTGATGCAGGCCGGCATGCGTTTTGAACCGTTTTATGCCAACTGTCCTGTATGCTCACCCACGCGTGCGGCTTTGCTCACGGGTCGGTATCCTGATCTGGCAGGCGTACCAGGGGTGATACGAACGCATCAAAAAAACAGCTGGGGCTATCTGAGCGGGCATGCGGTTTTGCTGCCCAAGCTGCTAAAGAAAGAGGGCTATCACACGGCCATGGTGGGCAAGTGGCATTTGGGTATGGAGTCGCCCAACACACCCAGCGAACAGGGATTTGATTTTGCACAGGGATTCCTGGGTGACATGATGGATGACTACTGGACCCATCGACGCCATGGAATTAATTACATGGTGCACAACGCCCAGAAGATCGATCCAGAGGGACATGCCACGGATCTCTTTTCGAAGTGGTCTGTGGACTATATCAATTCTCGGGCTCGCAAGACGCAGCCGTTTTTTCTGTATCTTGCATATAATGCACCGCACACACCCATTCAGCCGCCAAAAAATTGGCTCAGGAAGGTCAAGGCCCGTGAACAAGGTATCAGTGATAAACGTGCCAAGCTGGTTGCCCTGATCGAGCATATGGATTTTGGCATTGGGCAGGTTATTCAGGCCTTGAAATACTCAGGCCAATGGAACAATACCTTGGTTTTATTTACCAGTGACAATGGGGGCCAGGTGAATGTGGGTGCTAACAATGGGGGCTTGCACGGTGGCAAGCAAGATATGTGGGAAGGCGGAATTCGTGTGCCCTGTTGTGCAGTGTGGCCAGGCAAAATAAAGCCCGGGTCAAAAAATCGAGGGCAGATTGGCACCACCATGGATCTCTATCCCACCATCTGCTCAGCGGCTGGTGCCAAGGTGTCGCACAAGATTGACGGTATAGATCTCTTGCCGACATTTCAGGGAAAACCACCTGCCAGTTCTGATCGGACCATATTCTGGGTACGGCGTGAGGGCGGTCCTCGTTATGGGGGACGGGCCTACTATGCCGCACGCCGTGGGCCATGGAAGCTGTTGCAAAACACCCCCTTTGAACCGATGCAGCTATTCAATCTAAGGGACGATCCCAAGGAACAGAATCCTTTGCCCACGAATCACAAGATGTATCGCACCTTATTCCAGGCCCTGCAGAATCACATCAATCAGGCCGGTGGTGTGCCCTGGGGTAAATACCCGGTCGATGTTGAGAGGGTGTATGAAGGGGAGTGATTGCGCTGCGCTGAGGTGTGAAGTGTGAGGTGTGAAACGGCTTACGCCATGGCCACTGGCTTGCTTCCTTCTTGCAGCGAAGTGATCTTCCGTTCTTCCGTTCTTCTCTTCTTCTCTTCTTACCTTCCTACCTTCCCATTATACCCTTCACCTGGTTTGGAGATACATCGAAAGGCAAGAACCGGTTGCTCTTCATGGCCAAAGTTCCCCTGCAGCTTGATCCAGTTGTCGGAGGATTCAGAGAATGGCACGGCTGGTTTTATCAAATGAGCCCTGAGCTGCTGACGTTCCATGGGGTTGCATGTCACGGTCCATTGTTTGGGGCTCAGTGTCCAGCCGGAAGGACAATGTGCTACAGCGATGGTGCCCTGAACCGGTTGGTCTCCAAAGTTGTAGACATAGAGAGGCAGTTCAGTCTTCAGGTCAGAAGCGACCTGATGTTCAAATTCGGATGCCCACGCCATTTGGTCCAATTTGACTTTGGATTGGCGAGGCATATTCAACTGAAGCACGACGCTGCTGGGTTTGCCTGTTCGATAGCTTGATGTGGTTCGAGGTTTTAGCGGGAGCTTCCTCGCCTGGCCGGTTTCTAGCAATACAAATACTGGCGCTGACTGCAATTGTCTTGGTGCTTCGGTTCCCAGCGACCTGCCCAGATAATCATAGGTTGCATCGACGGTTATCGTATCAGGCAGTTTCCAATCAACCTGTGTTTTTCCTCGTTTGTTCCAGTCGCCGGGTGTTTCGGCCCAGGCCACAAGGACAGATTTTTCATGGCCATCCGGTTGGGCTTCAAATGCGTAGATGTGTGCTTGGGGTGTATCTGGTAGAATCCATCGACCCAGGCAGTGAGCCCCGTTCAAAAATCGACCTATTGCTGCCAGGGCCACATAGCTGGCTCTCGGCGTTTGATCGAGTCGTAAGAGTCCGAATTGGATGTGGTTTCTTGTTTCCTGGTAATGTCCCAATATGAAATGAAAATGCCTATCTGCCCCAGCGTAAAAACTGCTGGCATATGATTGTGCCATAAATTCGGCTTTTTGGATCTCTGCGGTCAGTGACAGATCATACCAGGGCTCAGGGGTTTCATATTTTATGCCGCGATCACTTTCCGTGATCCAAATGGGCCTGCCGCAGGCTGCCTCATGAACTGGCATCCAGAGTCGCTCATAGGAATCAGGCCAGTCATAGGTGTGGACGTTGTACGTGTCAAAATAGGGCCACGTTCTATTTTCCAGCACCACCTGCGTGTGCAGGTCTGTGGGCACAGCGGTGGACACATTCCAGCAGACGATAACGTTTGGGTCGCCTGCTTTGAAGCCCAGGTAGGTGGCTTTTTGGTAAGCGCACATCTCATCGGCGGTGTGCCCTCCGAAGTCAGACACGTTGCCTTCGTTCCACGGTTCCCACGCTTGAACTCGTCCCTTGAATCGAATGGCCATGGCCTTGCAGAATTTGAAAGGGATTCGTAAGTCACTGGCGTAACGCCCCTGAATTTCGTCGTCCTCAATGGCCCAGGGCGGTGTGTCATGAAACACTTGAAGTACCTTCAGTCCCTGTTTTGTTTGAATCGTTGCAGCGGTGTCATAGGTTGTATGTGCTTCAAATATTCCAGGGGCTGTTTCTACCTCTCGCCATTTGATTCTATCGCGGACCCAGTTGACATTGGCACGCGATGCCAGCCGGGCCAGGTTTTCTTGATTGTTTAGATCATCTTTGGCAAACCATGCTGTGGCGGAATCGACACAGACTGGAGAGTCCTGCGACACGGTGACACACGGCTTTGCCAGAACAGCTGCCGTGGTCCAGGTGACTGTATGGCCTTCTGGATTGAGAAACTCAATGCGATACCATCCAATGCCAAGCGCTCCCGCGCTAATCGATGCAGCCTCTGTGTCTACTTTGCCAGAAAGAACCACTTCCTGAGAGTCATCCAGGACTTGCCATCTGGTGATCTGGCCCATGTCATTGAGAGGGAGTTTTAGGGTTACGATCTGGCCCTCAGTAAAAATATCTTTGCTGACAGTTGTTGGAATTTGTCTGACTAGGGTTGGCTCATGCCATTGGGCCAAACCAACGGGGCACCCCAAATACAGCACGAGTAGATATATCCATAATGTGGTTTTGTGAAACCGCTTGGTATATGTCATGTCCAGTTCTCTCATCTCGTAGAATACATTTCAGTACAATTTTACAACTTATGCTATCCTTTCAATTCAACCCATGCAAGCGCTATCTGGTTCTTGGATGATGAGTGCTGAAAAGTAACAGTTCGAATTATCCACACCCATCATGTTCCTAGTCAGAGGCAGATTCAACTCAATGTCCGGATTCTTGCCGTATTACACAGGAATTAAATGGAAAATTCAAAAGGCAATGACTATGGTATTGTGATGTTTCTTTATCTGATTGAGCATACGTGCTGATCATGAGTCATGACAAGGAGATGACAGCCATGGGACCAAGGTTCATCAGCCTGCTGGGCTTGCTAGTGATGTTGATGCTGGCGTGGACACTTTCGGAAAACCGTCGTCGGATGAACTGGCGCCTCATTGGCACAGGGGTTCTGGTTCAGTTGGTTTTTGCCCTGATCATCCTTAAAACCTGGGTGGGGAAGGCCGTTTTTAATGCAGCCAAGGAGTGTGTTAATGGCATATTGGCCTGCGGAGATGCTGGATCGGCCTTTGTTTTTGGCGAGGGATACAAGGAGCACTATTTTGCTTTTTCTGTACTGGGCATCATTGTATTCTTTGCCGCCCTCACTGCCGTGTTATTTCACTGGGGCGTGATCCAGATGATCATCAAGGCACTGGCCTGGTCCATGGTGCGTTTGATGGATGTATCCGGGGCTGAGTCACTCGCAGCAGCAGCCAATATCTTTGTGGGACACACCGAAGCGCCCCTGGCCATACGTCCCTATCTGAAGACCATGACACGCTCTGAATTGACCGCCATGCTCACCGGAGGCATGGCCACTGTGTCCGGCAGTGTGATGGCCGCGTACGTGGGGCTGGGCATTGATGCAGGGCACCTGTTGGCTGCATCCATTATGTCAGCTCCGGCATCACTTGTGATTGCCAAAATCATGGTGCCTGAAACTGAAAGCTCCCCGACCAAGGGCCATGTCGATGTGCAGGTGCCTCGCAAAGGACTGAATACGATTGATGCTGCCTGCCACGGTGCCAGTGATGGTCTTAAACTGGCGCTCAATGTGGGTGCCATGGTTTTGGCATTCGTGAGCCTGGTGGCTCTGATCAATTTGGGATTGGAATGGGGACAGTATGGTGTTGTCGCGATGTTCCAGGGAAAAGAGGCGGCCATAGAAATTCAAACAACCTGTCCGTTGACCTTTGAGAGGATGATAGGATGGCTGTTCTGCCCCCTTGCCTGGCTCATGGGTATCTCCAGCAAGGATGTTATCCTCATTGGTCAGATACTTGGTGAGAAAACGGTACTCAATGAATTTGTCGCTTATATCGATCTGGTGAAACTGAAGGATCAGTTGGATCCACGTTCGTTTACGATTGCTACCTATGCAGCATGTGGATTTGCCAACTTTGGCTCCATTGCCATTCAGATCGGGGGTATCGGATCACTGGTCCCATCCCGGCGTGAAGACATTGCCCAGCTCAGTTTTCGGTCGATGATTGGAGGCACCTTGGCGGCCTTCATGACGGCTTGTATTGTGGGGTTGTTGATATGAAAAAGGCGATACTCATCGGAATTTCAGGTGCCTCGGGCTCAGGCAAAACACGGGTGGCCAGCGCCTTGTTAGAGCGTCTTGGCCCAGACAGGGCAGTGGTCATTCAGGAAGATGCCTACTACAGAGATCTCTCTCACATGGCGTTTGAAATGAGAGCACAGGAGAATTTTGATCATCCCGATGCATTTGATCACGATCTCCTTGCCACCCATATGCGACAGATGCTGCAGGGCGACACTGTAGCATGCCCCAAGTACGACTACAAAACCCACAATCGAAAGAAAGCCACTCGCATAGTGCCTCCTCACAGGGTTATCATATTGGAGGGCATATTAGTGCTTGGCACGGCACAACTACGTGAGCTTATGGCCATTCGTGTGTTTGTGGATGTGGCTTTGGACATGTGTTGTGCGCGCCGCCTCAAACGGGATATCTCCGAGAGAGGACGCACCCTAGATTCAGTGATCCAACAATATGAACAGACAGTTAGGCCCATGTATTTACAGTATATTGAACCTTCAAAGGAATATGCAGACATCTTGATTCCTCGAGGCGGGGAAAATGCTGTCGCCATAGAGACTTTGGCTGACGGAATCAATGCCTTGCTTCAGAAGAATCCCTGATAAGAACTCACTCGGGAAACAGCTGCATTTCAATCATAGTACAAGAAACCCTTAACCGTATGGCTCCCGCATTTATCGCCATTGCACCTTTGTTGTCCGGCCATCAGCGGCCATGTTGCCTCCAACGGCGTGCATCAAGAATTCGCCACCCTTTGCTGTCAGCTGGGCTTCAACCCACCCTACGGGCTGATCATCATTGAAGTTGTAGCCGCAGGCTGGCAGGTTGATCAAGTGGAGATCGCCCCTCTTTGAGAAGTTGTAGGCATGCGAGTGGCCAAAGACAACGGCCTTGACGGTTGACGCCGGCTTGATGATGTCGAGAAGCCGATCTGTGTCAAGCAGATCACCGTCGCTATCGGTCAAGGGATGATGAAAAAAGAGGATCGTGGGTTTTGTGGGGTTGGCTTCCAGATACTCTGCCAGCCAGTTTCGTTGCGATCGTCCCAGCAAGCCCGCTACTTTGTTCGTGTAGAGAAGGGAATCAAGCACGATCAGTCTGACGGGACCGGCATCCATTGAGACGGCATGTTTGCCCCGGACGTTTTGGTCCCCTTTGGTTGAATCGGGAAAGGCCGTCAAGAAGTTCTTGCGATGATCGTGGTTGCCCAGGCCCACGCAAATGGGTCTTTCTTTCATGATGGGTGAAAGAAGTTTGTGCGCATTCGCATAGTCGCCTGGGAGCCCTTCCAGTCGTGCCAGATCGCCCGTGATGATCAATCCTTCCGGTCTGTTTTCGGCGATTTGAGGGACTGCCTTTTGGAGGTTCTGATAGGGGTAAAATCCTCGGTAGTTATTGCTTGGATCTGTTGGGATGTGCGTGTCCGACAAGAAGGCCCATTTGACTGATTGATTGCTGTTCGGAGTGCTCGCCCAACTGCGGCATGAGCCCAGCATAGTGACACCACCAGCCATGGCTGCTGCTGTCTTCAGGAACTGCCGTCTGTTTATTCTGGATTGGTTTGTATCAAACATAACCGATTGCCTCCTAGCAGAATGTCGATTGCAGGTTTAATGAAAACTTACTTCTACCAGAAATTGCGAATATTTGCAACCCCCTTGATCCACGTGATTCTTATGGGTATAATTCCGCTTCTGGTGAAACGCAAATCTCCTGACTCTTGAGTACAAATGACTGATGCTATTACCATCTTAAAACACTATTTTGGCTTTGATTCGTTTCGTTCGCCCCAGGGTGAGGTGATTGATCATGTGCTGTCGGGTCGGCATGCTCTGGTTATCATGCCCACTGGTGCTGGCAAGTCGCTATGCTACCAGGTGCCGGCATTGATCCTGGCTGATCGTCGCCAAGATAAACAGAGTATGACGCTGGTCATGTCTCCCCTGATCGCTTTGATGAAGGATCAAGTGGATTCTCTGCGGGATCGTGGTGTAGAGGCAACCTTCATAAATTCCTCTTTGAGCCGGAAAGAGCGTCTTAAACGATATGCCCACGTGGCCAAAGGCAAGTTCGATCTGTTGTACGTAACGCCCGAACGTTTCCGCAAGCCCGACTTTCTTGAGGTCCTGGCTCAGCGTCGGGTAGAGCTTCTTGCCGTAGACGAAGCGCACTGCATCAGTGAATGGGGACACGATTTCCGGCCTGATTACACCCGTCTGGCCCAGATTCGCCAGACCCTCGGCAATCCCACCACGTTGGCGTTGACAGCCACGGCCACGCCGGATGTTCAGCGCGACATTGTTAAGCAGCTTGGCTTGAACGCGGATGAGGTCACGCAATTTCACACGGGTATTGAACGGCCCAATCTGCATCTGGATGTGCTGGACGTCTGGGGGGACGATGAAAAACTGGCTGCCATCGCCGATGTTTACAAGAATCACCCTGGCAGCGGCATTGTCTATTTCACACTGATCAAAACACTGGAGCAGTTTAGTGATCAACTGACCGATATGAAAATCCCTCATCTGCGGTATCATGGCCTGCTCGAATGCGACAATCGTAAATGGGTACAGGATCGTTTCATGTCGGAGTCTGGCCACATGGTGCTGGCGACCAGCGCCTTTGGTATGGGTGTGGACAAAGCAGACATTCGATATGTATTACACGCTGATATTCCAGGTTCGATGGAGTCGTACTATCAGGAAATTGGTCGTGCCGGGCGCGACGGGGAGGATTCGATCTGCCGTTTGCTGTATGATGAGCGTGATCTGGCCACTCAAATGCAATTTATCGAATGGCAGAATCCCAGCGGGACGTTTTATCAGCGTTTGTTTCACTTCATTGAACAGGACCTTGAAAGGGTCAATGCATTTGGCCTGGAATGGCTGCGAAAGAAACTCCATACCCGAGGCGATCACAGTCGGCAGTTGGAAACTGCGCTGGCCATCCTGGATCGGTGGGGTGTTATCGAAGGCTCACTTGATCCCCTACAGATTGATTGCATCGGTTCCTTACCCGAGCCCCTGATCAACCAGACACACCTCGACATCAAGCGGCAGCGCGATCACAAAAAGCTCTATGCCCTGGTTCAATACATAAAAATCACAGGGGACCGAAAGGCGTTCATTGATCATTACTTTGGCATAGACAGTGAATGAGGGACGCAGCAGGAAAATGCCTATTGGGTATCTATGGCGTGTGATATCTCCTGGTCAGTCATGGTTTTGATTCATGGGTAGTTCAAGGATGATGGAAAAAACAGACTCTTGTTCTAGTTCAGCTCTAACCTTTATATCCAAAAGTTCCGCCACTTTCTGCACCAGTGACAGGCCAATGCCACAATGGACGCCTGTGTCGGTGCGTGCTGTATCGGCTCGCCAGAACATGTCAAACACGTGTTCGACAGGGGTTGGAGTTAGGCAACACCCCGTGTTGGACAGGGTCAAGTAGGTGACACCCTCGCGGTATTCTTGCGGTTTCCTGTGACGTGACAGGCACACTTCAATAATCGACTGAAATCCAGCCAAAGGCGTTCGTAGTTCATGGGCCACATCGGCATTGAAACGTCGTTCTCGCTGAAAAGAGTTTTTTATTCTCTCCAGCAACCCATTCAAACACTGGCACATCGGTACCAGTTCCAGCGGATAAGTCTCTGACGAAAAAGATTGTCTAAAAACTTCTTCAAGTTAGAATGTCATATAAGGTATCATGTGGCTTTCTTGTCTGGCCTGGAGAAGGTCTGAACCAGTTAAACGGATTTAAACTGACTAGGGTGTTTCCTTATGAAAAAGACGCTTATTATACTGTCAACCCTTTTTCTTTGTTCCTGTAGCATCATGAGGCAGATGGGCAGTGACAGTCAAAATTGGGCCAAAACGCGAGATGCTGAGAATGTGAAGACATTATTAATTGCGCCTTATCAAATTATTGGCATGGGCGTGGGGCCACGACTCTGCTATCTTGCAAAATCTGGCGAAGAGGACCTTTGGCAGATGTTTTACGCCAGTATCCATGGTTTTGATTTTGAACCGGGTATGGGGTACAGGCTCAAGGTGAAACAGAGCCCTGTTGATAATCTTCCTGCGGATAGTTCTTCCCTGCGATATGATCTGGTAGAAGTGATTGAAAAGAGACCCGTGGTTCAATCCCTGCATGCGCTTCATGGCAATTGGAAAGTGGTTCGCGTTGACGGGACGCAACCGGTGCCGAAGAATGTGGAACAAACCCTGAAAATGGATACAGCTGCCATGACCATAACCGGTCACGGTGGTGTCAACAGATACAAGGGACGTCTGGAGGGGACTGAAGGATCCCCCAAGATAGGTTTTAAACAGATGATGTCTACCAGAATGTCTGGCCCCAACCTGCCCCAAGAAAGCTCGTTCTTCAAAACCCTGGAAAAGGTAGATGGCTACTATCGGTGTGATTCACTACTACTTCTATTGACAGGCAAGCAAGTCGCTATTGAAGCGAGAATTTTGGAGTAAAGCCATTTTTCGGAGAGGCAAAAGCGCAATCTCCGTTTTACCTGCATCATGGTTTCACGACTCGATCATAGATCCGCCTATGATTGATAAGGCCGGAGTATCGCACTACTACTTGAATGGAAAAGGTTTTCAAAGGCTCAACACCTTCTTGCCGGGATCTACGGTAGATCATCTGGAGAGTCGTCTGCCCAGGGCTTGTGGCCTTGAAACGGAAGATTTCCCATCCACCAGCACCTGTACTTGGCGGATCAGTTGTCTCAGATGACTTGTACTCTACTTCGC
>CAZBTJ010000180.1:0-10277 GCA_964494325.1 uncultured Pirellulales bacterium | reverse complement strand
TGGGTTCGAGCCCCAACACTCTCATTTTTCTTTTTTTGCTCTCCTCATCGTTTTCTGCACCCTTATGAGTATTTCGGTAGAGTCCATACCCTGCGACACACGCACCCACTTTTCTGTATCTTACTGAATCTTTGTAAGATTTACCGAAGTTTTCGGTTGAAATAAAAAGATCTCGTGAAAGACCCTCGATTTCAACCGTTTTATTACCCGTACGATTCCATTTACAAACAACCGGTCAAAACAGGGTTCAAACATTGCGCTTTACGATGTTTTGTCTCTCATACGCACTAATTTCTTGACTATTCATCACCGCATTTTAAACTAAGTTTTGAAACTATCGGCCAGCATAGGATGCCTACTGCCTCGTCTTAAGGACAGTGCGGTCTATACTAGGATGGTATAAAGAGAAATGGGTGGGCATAACGTTCAGGTTGAGTCCGTGCGGTGCCCGGTCGATAGTTTCGTTTATCTCAAGTCCAAAAACATAGACAGAGGCTGCGTTTTTCGTTCTTCGTTCTTCGTCATTGGTCATTGATCATTGGTTGTCAGTTTCCTGCATACTTAGTTCATCTCCACAAATTCAAGATATCGCCCTACTGCCTGCCTCAGCCCATATTATCCCGAATCTGCCATGGTTCTTTGCTCTGTTTTGGGTTTTATTAAAAAATTTCCAGACGCGATCTGTTAAAATGAAAATGTTATCTATGTCATAGCTCATTGCATGATCAGGAGACTTTAAATGAAATCGCCCCATATCACTCACCCCAACAAATTCTGTATTGATGGCTATGTATTTAAAGTTGTTTCCAACCACACACTGTCTGAGCAACAAGCGGCCAATGCCGCAGTAAAGTTCTGTAAAATCGACCAACACCACAAACAAAGCAAGAAGAACATCCATACTGTTATTTACACGGATTCGTGAAGGCCGAATTGTTCGAACTGTCACCGCCGGATTTTAAGAATAGCTGTCAACGTTCAGCTGTCAGCCATCAGCTTTTGTTGAACCGCTTCGCGTACTGCTTTAATTGGATCACTCGGTACTTGGGGATGACGCCGGAGGCGACTTTAACGTGAAGGTAAGAGAATAAGAGAATAAGAAAGTGAGAAGGTTGGAAGGTTGGACGGCGGCCAGGGACCAGGGACCAGGGGCCGAAGTGTGAGGTGAGAAATGTGAAATGGCTTACGCCGTGGCGATGGCACGTCAAGTCTCAGGCCTCAAATATCAAGTTTCATCCCTGGCTATATGGGCTGAAAGCATGATCGTTGCTTGCGAGATAGGAACTGCCTCCCCGGGGAAGCCCACATAGGCTAAAAATCAAAACCAAACCCCAAGTACAACCGAATATCGTCAGATTGAGATCTGGTCCCATCTTTTCGCTTCTGGGGGTCACCGACCCGATCCCAGGCCAGGGACACATCAAAATCCAGATCTTTCCACACGTCATAGGAGAGTTGGACCAAGGCATGATGATTGGTACTTACATAATCTGATAAACCCACCATGGCATTATATTGCAGGTCAAAATCCAGTTTCTTGGTCAATTCCCAGGATAAACGCGTGCCTGCCAGAAAACTGGCACCGGCCACAGTGACACTTTCTCCGGCCGCGACTTCGTCATACCGTGTGTATTGATAACCGGCACCCACATCAACACCCCACTCCACATCATGCCTGGCAAAAACTTCATAACCGATACCCAGACCGGGGGTCCAACTGCTGGCAATATTCTGCAGTTTATCCCGATAATACTGCAGGCTTGACGGCACATATATTCTTGGCGTGAGAAATATATCCTGACGCAGCGAAGCCCGGTGATTGTTGGTCACTTCCTCACCTTCAGAGACACTGTAACTTGTGTTCACTTCCAATCGCGTACGTGACAGAGGACTGCGCCGTTGCACTCTGAGAAAGGAGGCCAGATCGCTCTGCTCTGTGTTGCCGCTACGCAGGGTCAGGCCGATACTCCACCTCAAGGACCAGTAGTCTCGTTCCGTGCGGGCAGGGACAATCGAACGAAGATCCGACCGCGAGCTCACTCGCTTCCCATCTTCTGCTTCGACAGTCACACGATCCCCCTCGATTCTCAGGCGACCCCGAACCGAAACCCTGTCAGCAAACAAACACAGGACCTGATCAGCAGACTGGAGGACATAGACATCCTCCAAATCGAGTTCTACGGTATTAAGCTCAACACTGTCAAATACAAGACAGCCATCCTGCAGATCCTCGATATCGCCCTTGAGCCACTCACCATTCTTGAACTGGACCCAATCGTAGTCTCCAGATCCCGGCAGCGGTGGAAGACTCATAGGGCCTTCGGCCTCCGGCAATGATGCAGCAGAATCCAAAGACGCATTGGCCTGCGAAACCCACCCTGATGTCATCACGAGGGTGATCACCATCATTAACGTCCAAACCTTGCCCTTGCCTTGACCCTGTGAGTCTGAGGCTGCATCAGGCCGCTTTCTGAGGTTTAGAACTCCCTCAGACTGCTGTACGTATTTATATCCCATCGGGTCATGCTTCAATGTGCAACCCGCATCGTTTTCGTTCATCCCAAAGACACTCCATTTACCGAGGGTTCCAGCCATCACAATTCTGGTAAACGGTATCCGGGATAGATCCCGATTGCAAGCATCAAGACCAAAAGAACCGGGAGGGTTGGCAGTCTGGTTTACACCCAATTGAGAGGTCGTAACCACAATATGACAAATCTTGCAATTTAACTGACTTGTGGTATTCTAAACATAATTGTAAACGTCAGTCGTATAATCACTATTTATTCATTGGAGGAGCGTACACTATGGCACGTCAATTACTGGTTTGTTTATTAAGCCTTTGCTTCATATTCAGCACAACCGTCCTGGCTCAAGAGAAAACCGGCTTGTCCCCCTCTCTGATAAACAAGATTCAGGCAAAGTTTGAATTAGACGCCCACGCCCGTTCCATGCGAAACGCCCTGACCAGCGTCAGTATCAAAGACCTGTCTGAAGACCGTAAAGTGCTGGCCAGTCACAATACCACCTTTAGTCACAAGATTGAGACCAAGGGCATCAGCAACCAGAAGAGCAGCGGTCGTTGCTGGATGTTTGCCGGGTTCAACATACTGCGGCCAGTGGTTCTGAAAAACCTGGATCTGGATAGCTTTGAGTTCTCCCACATCTATCTTCAATTCTGGGACAAATTCGAAAAGGCCAACACCTTCCTGGAATACATCATCGAATTCAGAGATGAGAACGTACAAAACCGAACCGTCACATTCCTCATGAAAAATCCCTGTCCCGATGGCGGCTACTGGGAAAACTTTGCAGATCTGGTCACCAAATATGGGGTTCTGCCCAAAGAGGCCATGGCAGAGACAGCCAGTTCTGAATCAACAGGTATGATGAACAAGAACCTGAATCGAATCCTTCGCAAGCATGCCGGTATCATGCTGGACCTCTACCGAAAAAACCAGTCTGTCAAGAGGATGCGTGCTGCCAAGACCCAGGCTCTGACTGAAGTTTACAAGATTCTGGTTCTGAATCTGGGGCAGCCTCCCAGGGAATTTGCCTGGCGTCACAAGATCAAGGCAGATCAGGACGAGAAAAAAGAACGCGACGAAGAGGGACATGAAGAAGGTGATGACGAGGATGAGGATGAGGACGAAGATAACGATGATGAGATCTGCGAAGATGTAGTCCAACCGGTCAGTGAAGTGAAAATCTTTACACCCAAGTCCTTTTACAAATCATTCATCAATGTCGATGTCACAAAGTACATCAACATTGCCGATGATCCCATTCGTGCCAAAGGCACGCACAATGAAGTCCAGATAACCAAGAACCTGTATGACGGCCAGAATGCCCACTACGCCAATGTGAGCAAAGCCACGCTAAAACAAATCGCCATTGCCATGCTTCTGGATAATCAGGCCGTGTATTTTGCCGCAGATGTGTCGCCCAATCAAGACAGCAAAAAAGGGATTATGGAAGCCGGACTGTATGATTTTGAGTCCGTGTACGATATGGATATGTCCATCAACAAACGTCGGCGATTACTATATCGTGACAGCACCGTCAATCATGGCATGGCCTTTATTGGTGTGGATCTGCTCAATGAAGTGTCTCAAAAATGGCTTGTAGAAAACAGCTGGGGCTCGGATCGCGGCAAGAGCGGCCTCTGGACCATGTACGACAACTGGTTTGACGAATATGTCTACAATCTCATTGTACACAAACGGTATGTGCCCCAGGACGTCCTGGACATCCTGGAAAAACCCGCAAAGAAATTACCCGTATGGGACCCCATGTGGTAGTGAACTCAGCGATCAGCTTTCAGCCAAAACTAAAGGGCAATAGCGATCTGCCTAAAACCTAACCCCTAAAACCTAATATGGGTGACTCAAGACAACTGACGCCTTGAGTCACCTTTTTCTTACTGCACATTCAATTCAAAACTCTGCGAATGGCTGTTAAACTCAGGGGCATATAGACACTGAATACTGGCGATACCGGATTGATACTGTCCCCTGTGCTGTACGCGTATGCTGTATTCAAAGACATAGGTTCCCTTGGGCAGGTAGGCCATAAAGAAGTGGGTGGCCGTGTCGCTGATCGCCTCATAATAGCCCAGACCATCCTGATAGCGATACCGACTGAGTACGGCCATGGGCTCAGTACCACTGCCCCGCTGGTCCTTAAGATGCACATATTCCATGTCACGGTCTACACGCAATTCCAAGCGTACCACCAATTCGTCTCCCACCGCCAGTGATTCCTCCACTGGAAAGAGGACCGGTCCGGACGTCGTGTTCTTTTTTGTATACAGTGTTTTTATGAGCTGTAACGGCGTGTCCTCATGGGCCTTTATCTTGCCCACGTCTTCGAGATATTGCCAGTGCACACTGCCCCAGCTCACACCGCTGTCCTGCTTGCGTACTGTCACGTGTCCCATGTCAGAGGTCACGTCTGAACCGGCAAACCGCACTTCATAAAAGCCCGTGCCTGCTTCAATATTGTCCGGCTCTATCCACTGCCCTGCCAAAGCCACGTCCACAATCTCATTCGATGCCAGCAGACTGGTGCCACGAAGCAGCAATCCATAAATGGCATCTGCAGTACCGCGCGTGGTTTTCCAATGCTGGGTCTGCTTCTGCTTGAGCAGCCAGACCTGGCAAGCCGCTACGGCTTCAGCGTCCCCTTCTACCTCGTCCAATGCCTCAATCATCATGGCCTGGGTCTCAATGGGGGCATGATACCAGAACCAGCTACGTTCCAGATCACGCCAGAACATACCCAGTTCTTCATCCTGCACGGCGTACTCGAGGATGGAGGCCATAATGGCCTGAGGCGTTTGCAGGTCGCCAAGCCGTTTTAAGGCCAGGGCCAGCTGAGCCTGAGACTGCCTTGGCAAGCCCGTCCAGATCTCTCGCAAGTGCTTGAGTTCCGGCTGCAATGCCGCCCAGAGTTCAGGCTTGATCGGCGCATCGTCCAGGAAGTAACTCCGTGCATAGAGATAGAGAATAAGGCTGTGACGCAAATGACTCCGAGGCGTTTCCTCTCTGGTCAAATAGTCGGTCACCCAGAGATCCAGGGCGTCCAGGCCCTTGATGGCACAGCTGACGTCCAGGTCAATACCGAGATGGCGTAACCTGCCAAAGCCGCACACAATTCGAAGGGTGATATATCCATTGCCCCTGCCGCCAGGATACCACGGCCATAGACCGCTGCCATACTGTCGGTCTTTGAGTTCTGCCAAAATAGAGGACAACTCTTGAGTGAGACGATTTTGATCAAACAGGACACCCACATGCCTGCGAGCCTGGGACTCTGAATCCGCCTGCCTGACCCAGGGTGTTTCTTCCAGAAGCACGGCCTTGAGATCCTCGTTCTTTTCCAGGGGGCTGTCCAGCGCGTCTGTGTTTTTCCACTGTTCAAATACCGTACGAATCCTCGGATCACTGTTGGCAATGGTGGCAGCCAGACTATTCGCGTAGTAGCGGTTGAATAGTTGATCCGTGCTTCGATGAGGGTGTTCCATGAGATAGGGCAAGGCCATAACAGCATACCACGCCGGCTGTGACACCATCTGCACTGTCAAGTTCTGATGCAAAAGCGTATCTGATTGCCCGGATGCTAGCAGCGATGAAAACTCAAACTCTTTCGTCTGTGCGCCTCGAATGGGCAGAGGCAGTGACTCGATCACCAGTTGCCTGCGACTGAGCACGGGCAGGTACGCTTCTTCACCATCACTGAGCCGTGTGGTGCCCCCCACCGCTTTGTACACCAGGGTCTCGCAGCCATCCGGAATTGTGATACGCCACGTATAGGTCCGGCTCTCCTGGCTGGGCACGTCAAAGACCTGTTCAGTCGTGAGGTTGCCCAGGGCCGAATCCATGGGCGCCTCGGTGCGTAGATTCGAAAAGGTCAGCCGCACCTGACCGGTCTGCCTGGCAGCGGACTGATTGGTCACCTTCACAGGAAACTCAATCACATCCCCTTCCCTCACAAAACGTGGGGCATTGGCCTGGACCATCAGATCTTTGGCTGTCACCATGGTATCTGTGAGAAAGCCGCTTCGCAATCCCTTGTCATGGGCAAATCCCAGGAACCGCCATTCCGTGAGATCCTCAGGCAATGTAAATTCAATAGTCACCTGACCCTCACTGTCTGACCTGAGATGGGGATAGAAAAAGGCAGTTTCGTTAAAATCCGTTCTGGCCACGATCCGATCGAGATCCATGGCAGGCGGCAACAGCGGGTCTTGAAGCGGGTCTTCCGCTTTGCCCTGGTCATTGCCTTCACTGGTGTCATCACCCCCACGATCTCCACCCGCCCCACTATTAGCTGGGAAAGGTCCCCAGTAATGAAACCCTCTTACAAACACCTCTGGGAAGTGGCGATAGAAACGCTCCACAGATTTTGTCACGATGTGCCAGTGAGAAAACATCACAGAAAACTGCTTGGCCGAGTTGGCAAACCGTGACGTCAAACGACTCGTTTCCTGGCGAAAGCCACCAAACTTTTCGATCCATTTGTGGCCCAGCAATTGATCCAGAGACGCGTCGTACAAGCCAGCCACCATCTCAGCCACGGCCATTTTTGCATCGGGGCCTGTGATTGTGGCGGTCCATTGTTCATCCTGACCCGGCAAAAGCTTGGATCTGAACCGCGTCCACATGACACTCAAGGTTTTGTGGGTCCAGGGTACATCCACAATTTGTTCACTCACGTACGCCCGGTTCTCACGTACGTATGTCACTCGCACAGTCACCCCCCCTCGCATGTTCTCGGTGATCGGCTGCTCAATGAGATGTTGTGTATGATCCGGTTCGGTCCAGTCGGCAGACAGGATCTGGCCGCGACATTCAGTTTCCACGTAGGCCCGGCCTGTATCATAGCCGGTCCCCCAGAGCCCGACAAACGGGTCACCCGGTTCGACTGACCAGGATTCTGCTGTCACATGATTGGGTACAGGCACGTCAAAGTGCGCTACTTCCGGATTCACCACTGTGATGGTCTTGTTCGTTGTCACCGGCTTGCCAAACCGATCCTCAGTCTCCAGAACGGCCCTGTAGATCCCGGCATCCAGGGGCACAAACACTGTAGCCTGGCCCAGCACATCGGTCTCAACCTCTGTCGTAAACACCGCAGTATCCAGATCCCAGGTCTCAGGATTGGTCGCATCTGACTCAGGTCGAAGACTGTTTCTGCGGAACCAGGTCGTGTAGGATAGACGAGCACGTGTCACCGTATCTGGTTGCTTGAGCCTGTACACAGAAAGAAGACAAGCCGCAGACTCAGGCACCGCATCAAGACTCTCTGTCGTCACGGTCAGTACGACAGGCGTCGCGGGCGTTTGCCAGTTTTCCCCTTCGAGCGCGGCCTGCAAGGCTGTGTATCCAATTTGTATTAGACTCTCACTGGATCGTGTCTCACCGGCGGTATCTGTCACATCCGCGTGAATCCTGTACAGAAACACGGGTTCGTGTGTCTCCAGCACAGACAAATCCGGCTTGGCCTGAAATGGTATGTCAAAGGTGCCGTTCATGCCTGTCACACAGGTGCCCTGGGCAATCACCTGGGACTGAGGCACAGGCACCCACCAGCACCATCGGGGAAAACGCAGCAAACGTGTCACGTGCCATGTCACCTGTGCACCGCCAACCTGTGATCCGGTGTACGCCGTGGCCCGCCCTGGGACAATCACGTCTTCATTCAACCTCGGTGATGCGTCAGGCGACTCCAACTGAACCTGAAATGTCGGACGCTTGTACTCTTCCACTTGAACCACAGCCGATCCCGTCGGCCCCTGGTCCACAACCAGAGTCATGCGGCCTAACAGACGATCCGTTGGCACAATGAAACTCCCGCTGAATGAGCCATATTCATTGCATCGGTGTTGATGACGTGCGATCTCCTGATATGATTTATCCCGGAACACCACAGTCAACGTCACCCTGCCAAGGACCCTGTAGTCATCAACCACCCTGTCCTGAGACAGGCAAATGCCCTTGTACTGGATTGTCTGGCCCGGCCGATACAAAGCACGATCCGTAAAAAACACTGTTTTTTTAGTGGGCCCTGGCAGTGTGGCAGGTGCCGACAGAGTATAGTGTGCCTCGCTGCACAATCTATCTCCTTCAAATTCCGCTTCAATAAGAAGCCTGCGTGAAGATCCATTATAGGAAAACTCAAACAAGCCATTGTTTTCCGTGTGTGTCACACGCAATACATCATACTCTGGCGACCCGTATTTATCCCTCCACGCACTGACCCTGACGTCATCCATTGGCTCTCCGGTTCTCGCATTGAGCACAAAGCCCTCAATCTTACCAGACTTCGCAACCGGCCTGACGATCAATGCCAGGTCGCTGACCCATACAGGGACATAACTCAATTGGTTTGCTGCCTGGCCAAAACCGGGGTCAAAACTGGCAATCACATAATAAAACCCCTTGTCCAAATCCTCTGGTACAGGTATGTGCTCGGACCGTGTTTTATAATCCAGGGTTTCGGGCAGATCTGCCTGCCACTGAGCAGCAGGCAACGCCCGTAGAAGCTTATATTTTTCAGTTTCACTTAGATAGGAATAGAGGTCCAGATGCGGCTTGGGATCATACGGCACAGCCCTGAAATAAACCTTATTCACATTCTTGTACGTAACCTGAATGTCGGGCCAGGGTGCATTCCACACGCGCTCCGTGTTTATGGTCACAGACTTGCCCTCAATCTGCTGAATCAGATTGAAACAGAGAATACCGCCGTAGCTGGCAGGATACTCATCCCACCCCTGTGTGGCCAGGGCATGGGCCTGAAGCATCTCACCCTGTGCTAACAACACTGAAGCCCAAAAATACAGGGCCTCAGCCGCGGTTTCGTAATCGCCCCACTGCCCCACAAAAGACTCCAAAGCCGCCGTATAAAGCACATCCTTGTCGGGTCCGATGGCCATATTATAAGCGAACTTCAATCTGTGCAGATCGACATCCATCAAGGCCGACGAATCTGCATCCTGCTCGTGGAAGATCAGAAGAGCCTGGTATAAGCAAATGGCCCTGAGTTTGGGAGAATCCAGTTGTGTGGTCTGAGGCTCCCATGCTATGAATTCGGCCACAGGCCCAAACACGGGGCTGTCCGCCATAATCTCAAAGTAATCCTGGGGCCTGTACCCGGCCTGCTCCCCAGCCGTATAAAAAGACAGGGCTTCAAATACCAAAAAATCATACAATGTCGGACGCAAGGCATCCGGCACGTTACCCCGCTCAATCAGATCGTTGTACTGGGCAATGGGAATCGCCTTGAGTGCTTGATCATCGGCCAGAGCCGCCAAAAAATGCTGGTCAATCTCAGAAAAAATCCGGGCCAGATCCCAGGTCGTAAAATCGTCCCCTGGCGGCTCCGACGTCTCGGTTCTCTGCATGAACTGCCACTGATTCTGCTGATAATACTGCCAGAACCAGTGAGCGAGTACAGCCTCCATCACAGGTTTCATGACCTCGGGCGCTGAAGCCAGCTCCGCCTGAAGGCGATTTATCATGATCTCTCGACCACCCCCTTGAATATCGCCTTCCAGTGTGATCTTGAGACAAATTGCCTTAATAGCCTCTGGATAGGCCTCTTCACACAAGGCCAGGGGAATAATCTCATCCAGAAGGGCAATGGCCGTGGCAGGTAGACCCTGATTCCTCGCGGTCTCGACTTCCCGCCACAACTCATCAGTCACGCCGCCAAAAACCACATTGCAGCACAAAACCACGATCGAAACCAATAACATCCGTTTCATAGTCAGT
>CAZBTJ010000179.1:0-10319 GCA_964494325.1 uncultured Pirellulales bacterium | reverse complement strand
ACGCCTTTAAGACCGTCAAGGTGTTTATGTGCAAGTGCTGATTCTTTCAATTTAACTTATCCTGTAAAGTGTTCGCGTTCCCCTAATTTTATGCTTATACTTCACTAATATTTCACCACCCACAATAGTGTATGCCACCTGCCCCTTCACTGTCCATCCATTGTAAGGACAATTTCGACTCTTGGACACAAACTGATTGACATCGATCGTATATTGGGCATTGGGATCAAAGATTGTCACATCAGCCTGCTTGCCTGCCGACAGAGTGCCTTTATCCACCCCAATTATGCGTGCAGGATTTGCTGTCATCAGCTTGAGCATCTCGGACCAGCTCACGATACCCGGCTCAATCAAGGCCTTGATATATAAACTCAAGGCACATTCCAGACTCGCAATGCCAAACGGGGCCGTTAGAAACTCCAGTTCTTTTTCGCTCTGAAGATGCGGAGCATGGTCCGTGGCCAGCGCATCGACCAGGCCTTCAGCCACCGCTTTTTGCAGGGCCTCTACATCTTTTTTGCCGCGCAAAGGTGGGCTGACCTTGTAATTCGTGTCATATTCCGCCACGTTTTCGTCTGTAAGCAACAGATGATGGGGTGCCACCTCACAGGTCACGGGCAGCCCGTGCTTTTTGGCATTGCGAATAAGCCCCACACTCCCTGCTGCAGACATATGCTGCATGTGGTAAGGCGTACCCGCACGCTTGACCAGTTGTATATCCCGCCACAGCATGGCCTCCTCGGCCAGGGCATCCATACCTGGCAGGCCCAGGATCGTGGACTGATACCCGGCGTTCATCACCCCATTCTTGGCAAAGCTGTCATCCTGGCAGTGTTGCGATATGACCTTGCCAAACATGGAGGCATACTTCAGCACTCTGGACATCACAGCCGGATCCTGCACACCGCAACCATCGTCCGTAAAACCCACAGCACCCGCCTCTGCCATGAGTCCCATCTCCGCCATTTCCACACCCTCACGATTCTTGGTCAGAGCCCCCATCACATACACATGCGTCTTTCGGGCCTGGCGACCCTTCCGATGGACATACTCGACATGTGTCTCGTTGTCGATGGCCGGCTTTGTATTGGGCATACAAACCACAGAGGTAAACCCGCCTGCCACAGCGGCAGCAGAACCACTGGCAACGGTCTCTTCCTCTTCGTCCCCGGGATCACGGAAATGCACGTGCATATCAATCAAGCCTGGCACGACCATTTTGCCCCTGGCATCAATCACCGTAGTCGCCTTCTTTGCCTTTTCAGGCGCAATCTGGCCCACCTCTACAAACAGATCGCCCTGAATCAACACATCACAGGTTTTGTCCAAACCATTGGCCGGATCGATCACACGCCCGTTCTTGATCAACATAAGATTTGACATGAGTCTTGTTGTTCCTTCCAGATTTTCACGATTTACGATGAATCATACCCTATGGCCTGTTTTTTTACCAGAAACGTGAATTAGTGGCAAGTGAATAGTGATTCTGGGTGAAGGCAGTTGTTGGTTGTTCGTTGTTGGTTGTTGGTTGTTGGAATCGCTTCGCGATGAGCTTCTCGAATGGATACCTCACATGCGTTCGGTATGACGGGGTCGTGGCGTGCGCTGAGGGTTGAAGGCTGAAGACTAAGTATCGCACCGTTAATTATTGACTCAGATTGCTACCGCCCCGCATTTATCCGTGACACTCAACACTCGCTTAGGCTCGTTTAATTGAGCGTCACATCCCACAGCATAGTTAAAGAGTTTGAATGCGAGCCGTTCTTCCGGACGAACGGATGGGACGTTCCATTAAGCGACGAAGGAGCGTGGAGCGTCCCGGCTGAAAGCAAAGGCGAATGCAACGTCATGCCGAATACCACGGTTTGATCCCTCTGAATCAGCGATGTACAGCGACTGTCACTTCAGCGAAGCATTTTTGCGATTTGTGGTAACCAGCCGCCATCCAGCGACGAATAACGAACAACGAACAACGAACAACGAATAACGAATAACGAATAACGAATAACGAATCTACCGATACCACTCGGCTTGCTTGTTGTTGTTGGCTTCGAGGATGGCAAGGTCTTTTTCGTCGATAACACCGTCCGTGTAGACGTCACCAATGGCATAGCGTGTGAGGGAGCCCATGGTACTGAAGTTGTTCATGAGGATCTGGTAGTCTACAGCATCGACAATGCCATCTGCATTGAGGTCATTCCAGAGGAGATCGTCCTGATTGGTCTGCTCTGTCACGGACCAGGACACAGCATACTGCTCGCTCAAGGGTTCAGTCGCATCTTCAGTACGCAAAACCACCACGAGCTGATACTGTGTATACCCGGCCTTTGTAGGACTGTAGATGTGTTCCACATTGTCAATGAGACTGTCACTGTGGTCTATTCTGTCATTGCGATCCGGATCATTGGGATCCACGGCATATAGTTCAAGACGCAGGTCAGTACTCCTGTCCGGCAGCCGGTTAAACTCACCGGTCAAATCATAGTGCCGATTCCAATTCAACGTGGCTGTGATCATTTGATTGGGATCGGTCACGGTAAATTCATATATCTGGGCCGGACTCGCTGTGTTAACGTCACTAAGATCCCAGCCCATGGTCTCCGTGGATCCTGAATTCTGCTGTCCAGCTGTGAGCAGGTCATATGAGGCTACCGCATTAACCATGCCAGCGCCCTGTACAAAATCCAGAGGCGCATCATAATCATCTTCAAAACCCAGTTCACCCTTGTGCCAGAACGGCAACTTGGTGGCCCCGGTCATGAGTAAGGACTTGATCACCAAATTGCCGCCCTGCCTGGACACAGCTGCGTCAAGGTTTGAGTCCATACCCGCCTTTTGGACCAGCAAACTTGCCACACCACTAACCACTGGGGCTGCGTAGCTGGACCAGTTGCCGGTGGCTTCATACGAATTAACATCTTCTGAACTGGCCACCAGGCAATGACTGGGTGCCACCAAGTCCGGCTTGGCCCGCAAGTCATCTGTGGGGCCACAACTGGAATGTTCGGGTTTCGGCAAGCCAAAGTATGCCATGGCAGTCCAGGCATTGGCCGTGGTCACAGAATCCACAACCCCCACACCAATAATATTGGCAGAGGCGCCGGGATACAGAGGTCTGTGATAGGCATCGTCACCATTGCCAATGCTGGCCACCACAGACATACCTTGATGCTCAACCAAGGCTTCAAAGTAACGGGTCCACCAGTCTTCAACTTCCCATCCCCAACTGAGGCTAATCACATCCAGATCCAAATCAGATTCAAACGCCGAAAACTTGAGAAAATGAGTCAGTTCATAAACATTCGCCTCGGCCTGGGGCACGGCACCCTGATATTGAAATGAACCCCACTGTAATGATTCCACCGATCTATCCTGGCCAAACAAGATCGAACACACAGCATTGGTGTGAGGCGAAATCCCTGCGTCAGACGTACCATCATCAAACAGGGAAAAAACGGTTTTTCCGAAAAGCTCGTGGCTGATATTGGGCTGATAGTCATTCAGGGCCGTTTCGCCCTCATAGCTTACGCTACGAGCCACCACACCTACACGAACACCCTGACCGGAAAGATTGGGGTCCTGAACACGCAAATCATAGATACCCACCGTATTGAGAACGTAAGGCTGCGTAGATAGAGCATAAGCTGGGGACACATTTTGAGCAAAAATGTTCCCACAAAATATGAATAAAACCGCAATAGTCCCGGCGGCCCACTGCTGTTTCAATTGTTTGTAGACAGTTTTCACCATCAAGAAGTCCCCACCCCACCGATAATGTCTTAAAAAATAAACCATACCTCCGTGTTGGCTTTCTAAATCCAACCCTTTGGCCGGCCTCCGAACTAGCGGGCTTCATCATACCAAATAAACCGCCGAAATACAAGCCTGCTCCTTGGCAGTAACAAGGATTCCAGTGCTGATAATTAGCCTAAACTAAGACCTTGCGTTGCCTGACACGGGCTGGTATACTTTTGCGGATGTTAGTTATTTTCAGCTAAAGGGTTACGGATGAAATCATCATGAGTATTATTCTAAATGCAGAGCAGATAAGCAACCTCCTGAAAGAATTGGCAGAGCAGATCTTATCGGAAGTTCCCCAAATTGAAGATCTGGCCATTGTGGGAATTCGCAGTCGTGGTGAAATCCTGGGAAATCGGCTTTGCGAGTTACTCTCTCAAAAAGCAGGCACCGAGATTCTGTGCGGGACCCTGGACATCACCATGTTCAGAGATGACCTGAATGACCCCCACGGTGCAGCTCAGCCCGTGGTACGGACCACAGAAATTGACTTTGATATTGACAGCAAAACCATTATCCTGGCTGACGATGTCCTTTTTACTGGACGCTCCACCAGAGCCGCCCTGGATGCCCTGATTGCTCTGGGACGCCCAAAAGCCATTAAACTGGCCGTGCTCGTGGACCGAGCTGGCCGGGAATTCCCGATCCAGGCAGACTACGCGGGCTTCGTCACAGATGTAGCCCCGGATCAACGCGTACAGGTAAACTTTGTCGAGTCTGATGGCAAAGACGAGGTCGCAGTTGATGTCGTTGAATAGATAAATGGAAGCCATAGGCTATGTCAATACTAACAAGCCACAAACCGAAAACGTCGAGACGTCACATGGTTCTAAAAATGAAACATAAACAGTTCCAATGGCAACACAAGCATCTTCTTGGCCTTCGAGACCTCACTCGAGAAGAGCTCACCCACATTCTGGACACAGCCAAAGGCTTTGAACAGATCAGTGCCCGCGCCGTCAAGAAAGCCCCGGCCCTGCGAGGGAAAATGGTGGTCAACCTCTTTTTTGAAGACAGCACGCGCACACGCAACAGCTTTGGCCTGGCAGCCAATCGCCTCAGCGCTGATACCCTTGATTTTTCTCAGAAAAACAGTTCTGTGAGCAAGGGCGAAACGCTCCTGGACACGGCCAAAAACCTCGAAGCTCTGGGTGTGGACATCGTGGTCATCCGCCACAATGCGGGCGGTGCCCCCAAGCTGCTCAGCAAAAACATCAACGCCTGCGTGGTCAATGCCGGCGATGGCTATTGCGAGCATCCCACCCAAGGTCTGCTTGACGTCTACACTATTCGCGAGAAGCTCGGCACCCTGGACGGCCTTAAGATTGCCATTGTAGGTGATATTGCTCATTCACGCGTGGCACGCAGTGATCTGTGGGCCATGACCAAACTAGGCGCAGAAGTCACCTTTGTCGCCCCTCCCACCCTGCTACCTGCCAGCGTGCGAGATCTGCCCGTCAAAGTCAGCTACAACCTGGACGAAGTCATTGAACAAATGGATGTGATTAACATGCTACGTATCCAATTCGAACGCATGGGTGGCAACCCATTCCCGTCCATTCGAGAATACTCCAGGTACTTTGGCCTCACTGCGGAACGTATGGCGCGAGCCAAATCCGACATCGTGGTCATGCATCCAGGCCCCATCAACCGAGGCGTAGAAATTGAGAGTGAAGTCGCAGACGGCCCTAACAGTGTGATCCTCAGGCAAGTGACCAATGGCCTCAATGTACGCATGGCTGTCCTGTTCCTGGTGAATCAAGCCGCAGCCGCAGAAACTGCTTAAGGGATGAGGGATAAAACCTGAAACCTGAGTACTAACTTAACACTTAAAACTGAAAACTGCCTCACCATGATACTCCAAGCCACCCAATCAAAGCTTAATGGCACAGTGCGCATACCAGCCTCCAAATCACATACCATCCGCCAGGTTGTCATTGCTGCATTGGCGTCAGGTGACAGCATTATCAGAAATCCACTCATATCGAGTGACGCCCTGTCTGCGGCTCATTGTTATGGCATGATGGGTGCCAACATAGACATCTCGGATCCCGCGCAATGGCACATTCAAGGCACAAGCGGAACCCTGACTGCCCCCAAGGACATCATAGACGTGGGCAACTCAGGCACCACGCTCAGACTGGCCCTGGGCTCTGCTGCCCTGGCAAAACCGGATCAGATATTTCAGTTCACGGGCGATTTCCAAATCCAATCTCGCCCTGCTGGCCCCCTGCTGGACGCACTCAATCATCTGGGCGCATCCTGCCGCAGCCTCAAAAACAATGGCACCCCCCCCATAGAACTGCGCGGTGGACTGACTGGCGGATGCACGCCTCTAGAAGCCCCCACCAGTCAATATCTCTCCAGCCTACTTTTGGCCTGCCCCCTGGCACCGCAAGACACAGACATAGAAATCACGCTGCTCAATGAAGCAGGGTATGTCCAGATCACACTCGACTGGCTTGACAGGCAAGGTATCCAATACGACAACCAGGATTTCAAACGGTTTGTTGTACCCGGCAATCAGAAGTACAGCCCCTTTGACTTACCCGTACCTGCGGATTTTTCCAGCGCCACCTTCTTTTTGTGCGCCGGTGCCTTGTTCGGCGGAGAGGTCCAACTCAAAGGTCTGGACTTTCATGACAGTCAGCCTGACAAAGCCGTTGTAGAATACCTCCAGGCCATGGGGGCCAACATCCTCTGCCACGAAGACACGGTCACGATCCAGGGTGGTGAACTCCAGGGCATTGACATAGACATGAATGCCACGCCCGATGCCCTGCCCGCCATGGCAGTCACCGGCATCTTTGCCAAGGGCACAACTCGTCTTCTGAATGTACCCCAAGCCAGAAACAAGGAAACCGATCGCATCAGTTGCATGGCCCAGGAACTCACCAAGCTCGGAGCAAAAGTAGAAGAATTGCCCGACGGTCTCGTCATCCACAAGAGCAAGCTCACGCCCGCCCCGGTTCAAGGTCACCATGACCACAGAATTGTCATGGCCCTGTCCATGGCAGGCCTGGCCTTAACCGATCCCATTGTCATCAACACCGCTGAAGCCATGAATGTCACCTTCCCCAACTTCGTGGACCTCATGACCGACCTCGGAGCCAACATGGCACTGTCTCAGTAAACGCTTAGTCGGAAGAGAGACCCATGAAGATTGTTGTATTAGATGGTCACACATTAAATCCAGGCGACTTGAGCTGGGCCGCACTCGAAACACTTGGCGACTGTACGGTCTATGACCGAACATCACCGGATGAAACAATCACACGTGCCAAAGACGCCCACATTGTGATCACCAACAAAACTTGCCTCAGTCGTCAGGTCATTAAACAGCTTCCCAAGCTCCAGTATATTGGTGTCCTGGCCACAGGATACAATGTGGTTGATACTCAAGCAGCGCGTGACCACAATATCGTGGTGACCAACGTGCCGGCCTATAGCACTGACTCTGTGGCACAAATGGTTTTTTCTCATTTGCTCAACCTGGCACAACATGCCACAGAACATGCCCAAAGCGTGCGTCAGGGCCAATGGCAGACTAGTCCTGATTTTTGCTACTGGCAGTATCCTCTGATTGAGCTGGCAGGCCAGACCATGGGCATCATAGGTTTTGGTCGCATTGGACGCGCCACAGCAAAGCTCGCCCTGGCCTTTGGTATGAAGGTCTTGATAGTCAACCGCTCCGCTCAAACCGATATCCCTGAAGGCATTAAGCCCGTCACGCTTGACCAGTTGTTTTGCGAAAGTGATGCGGTCAGCTTGCACTGTCCGCTCACAGATGAGAATGCAGGCCTGGTCGATAAAATCACCCTGTCAAAAATGAAACCATCCGCCTTTTTGATTAACACAGCACGCGGGCCCCTGATCAATGAACAGGACCTGGCCGACGCCCTGAATACCGGCCAAATTGCAGGGGCTGGCCTGGACGTCTTATCTGTGGAACCAGCGGATCCCGACACCCCTCTGATCAACGCCAAAAACTGTTACATCACCCCACACATCGCCTGGGCCTCAAAAGCTGCAAGAAAGCGACTCATGCACTGTGCGGTGGAAAACGTGCGAACATTCTTAGAAGGCCAACCTCAGAACGTAGTAAATAGCTTTGTAAAACAATAAAACACGCTATAATAAGTCCCATGAAAAAGGAAACCAATAGATCATTTTTCGGGATTACAATAGCGACGCTCTGGTTGAGCTTCATCCAAATCTCTTGGGCAGGCGCCAACGCAACCGTTTATTTCGGCATACAGGTTGTCGATGAACAGACTGGAAGAGGCGTACCCCTGGTAGAACTGGAAACTGTCAATCATCTGCGATATGTGACTGACAGCGCAGGTTGGGTTGCCTTTTCAGAACCTGGCCTGATGGGGCAAGAGGTCTTCTTTATTATAAAAAGTCACGGATACCGCTTCCCCAAGGATGGTTTTGGCTATGCAGGTCTGCGCATCACACCCCAAGCAGGCCAGACAAAGACCATCAAGGTCAAACGCGTCAATATAGCAGAACGCCTGTATCGTATCACAGGCGAGGGCATCTATCGTGACACGGTACTTCTAGGCTTGCCAACCCCCATAAAAACCCCGCTCGGCACAGCCCTGGTAGTCGGACAGGATTCAACCTTTGGCGTGCCCTTTCGAGATCGGATCTACTGGTTCTGGGGCGACACCTCGCGCATGGCCTATCCCCTGGGACACTTCTGGATGGCCTGCGCCACATCTGCCCTGCCAAATTTGGAAGGCTTATCCCCGGACACAGGCATCAATCTTGACTATCTGGTAGATGACAACGGATTCAGTCGTCCTGTGGCAAGACTGGGCGTGAAGAACGGCCCCATATGGATTGACGATGTATGCGTCCTGCCTGATGACCAGAGCAAAGAGACCCTGGTGTGTCACTATGCACACATGGAATCACTGGCCAAGATCCTGGATCACGGCCTGGCCGTATTTGACACGAACAGACAGCAGTTCAATCGGATCCAAGACCTGCCCATGGATCAACTCACGCTGTATCCCTGTCAGGCTCATCCGATCAAGCATGAAAAACACCTTTACCTGGGACAGGTCTTTCCGATAGTTCGCTATCCAGCCATCCTGGCCAGTTTCTCTGACCCCAATAGCAGCGAAGTCTGGACCTGTCTCGAACCTGGAAGCACCCTGAAGAACCCGACATTCAAGAAAAATGCGGACGTCACCCTGGCCTACTCATGGCAACCACACGCCGAGCCCGTGGACATAGCGGATGAGTGGCGATGGGTCAACGAAGGCAAAATCTCTGCAGAGCAGGCACACATGCTTCCCAAAGACATTGAATCGAACGAACCCATTCGCCTGCATCGCGGTTCAGTCAACTGGAACCCCTATCGAAAGCGATGGATCTCAATCGCCGCACAACAGGGCGGCACCTCGAACCTGGGAGAAGTGTGGTACAGCGAAGCCAAATCCATCACTGGCCCCTGGCGCTGGGCCCAAAAGATTGTCACCCACGACAAATACACCTTTTACAATCCGGTCCACCACCCCTTTTTTGATGAGGACGATGGCCGTCTCATCTACTTTGAAGGCACCTATGCCAGCACCTTCTCAGGCAATGAGTTTCCCACCGCCCGTTACGACTACAATCAAATCATGTACCGCCTGGACCTCAGTTCACCAGAGCTACAGACCCTCCAGGAAAAGACTGAATAGACCGCTTGTGGCAAACTGAAAGCGGCTTTACCACAGAAGACCCAGAAATATCCGAGCTATCGCCCGAATCAAGACTTTTTACCAGTAATTCTCACTAATCTCCACTAACGGCTTACGCCAAACCAGCCAAACAATCCTACAAAGGTGACTTGTCATCCCGAGGAATCGAGGGATCTATCAAACCAGCCTGCGCAGCGTTCAAATAAGCTGAGTACTGAGTGTTGAATACTTTTTTGTGACACGGATTGCGCGAATTACACGGATTGAAACTAACAACAAATAACGAAAAACGAAAAACGAAAACCTAAAACCAATAACTTAAAACCTGAGCGACAGCGATTAATTTCACCCTTCAAACCTCACCCCTCACACTTCAGCGTAGCGTCAGACTCGACCCATAAACCCAGTCGTCATTGCGAACGAAGTGCGGCAATCTTCCATTGTTGATTGACCGTGTGATCAGTGACATTTTTTCTGTCTGTTAGTTTGTGAATACCTCAAGAAAAAGCCTGACCCTCCAGGTACTTTTTCCTTTCTACGGCACAATATTACCCCCTATATACTCGTGACAAGTAGGGAAATACTGATATCACTTTATTTGAACAGGATGTAGCATTAACCACATAGTTTCAGCCATTCGCAAGGTGCTGCTGTGGCTGAGGGCAACGCACCGAGACAATGCGTAATGGAGGTGCTAAAGGGGTCATGCCGTAATCCTTAACATTCTACCAAGTGACATTACCGTGACATGTGCTAACGAATAAGAGTTCAACGAATAAGAGTTCAAGCAGCGGATTCAATGAGACGGCCTAAAGGCCGTTCCAA
>CAZBTJ010000178.1:0-10369 GCA_964494325.1 uncultured Pirellulales bacterium | reverse complement strand
CGTCCGTTGAGTAGGCAATCTCGACACCCTTAACGCCATAGCCAATAAAGCCTTCGGCGGCACTATTGGAGTTCCAGACCTTCATAGTATCCAACTTTTTGACGCCATCAAATTCGTATTGAATCCAGGCGTCCGTATCGCCCATGGCCGTGAACCACATGGTTTCAGAGGCAATGGAATGCGTGCCGTCTTCAGCCAATCCAGACCCATCAATCGTCTTTTTAGCCGTTGAAAACTCATTGGAAGCACTTGATGCCGTCGCAATAATGTCAACACCCGGAATTTGAATTGAATAGGGTTCAGCCGTAAAACTCCAAACATCGCCTTTAAACACGGTGTTGTCCGGTGCCCCATTGACTTCATCCACACGCCAGAAATACATCTGACCAAATTCCAGCGAGCCGAGGGCATATTCACCGTCCCCTTGGCCTTGGCTGACCAGGACACTCAAGTCATTGTTCCGGTTGGCATTATTGACATCTTCCAGACTGGCACCAAAATAGACGTCGTGAGCCACAGCTGACTCACCGGGTATCCACTCCAGGATTGAACCCTCATACCACACATCCTCTGCGTCCACAACAGGCATAGGGCCAGATGCCAAGGCAGGATCACCGCCGCCGGCCATGACAGCCTGGATTTCTTCCAATGTCAGGGCACGACTGTAAATGCGTGCATCGTCAATAACGCCATCCGAGTAACGACCCGTTTCTTCGGAATTTTCGCCGATCCTAACACGATGCGTGGATACGGCAATACCGCCTGAATAGGCAGCCTCAATACCGAATATGCCGTCCACATAAATCGTAACCGCGGTGCCATCATAGGTACCAGCCATGTGGTGCCATTCACCATTGTAGGAGTCGTCATAACCTGTATAGTTGACACTATGCCAATCGCCTGCATCGTAAACAAAGAATTCAATATTATTGTTTACATTATGTTTAATGGCATAGGCATGATCACCTTTTCCCAACCAATGGTTATGCTGACCATTGTTGAGGTCATTGGGCTTGATCCAGAGAGCCAAAGTGACCTGCTCAGTAAGGTTGAAAACATCGCTGGCACCAACATCGATGTAAGAATTAGTTCCATCGAGACTTATTGCGCCACCCAGGTAGCCTTCAGCCCAAGCCGCGTTCCCATTGAGCGTCCCGTTATTGCCACTGGGTGAGGAATCCAAAGCAACGGTCCCCTCTGTTTCATCTAACTTCCACAGACCCACAAGACTGGGATCCGTATTGGCATTAAAACCATAGGCTGTACCTATTGTAAGAAGACTGATCAGGCAGCACATTACAACATACGTTCTTCGCATTTTTCTGATCTCCAACAAACCTGGCCTGAAAGCCACTCTCTCGAACAGCTCCCAACTTTATAGTTGTGTTTGACCCTTATTACGCAAAAGAGCCAATATTGAAAAAATGACTGTTTTCTTGATGCCTCAGTCCGGACAACATTTGACACGGTCTTTTCCGGAATAAAGCGTTAATATCATGCCAAAACAGGCTTAGAAATTAACCATGCATACAGAACTTACGCCATGAAACGGAGGCAGCTATTCGCACTCATCGTCAAAATCAAAGTTTAGTATTGCCCTAAAATTGGGAGAAGGCACCCATTCCAATACTTACACACCAATACGCGATAATATTATACAAGAAATTACACAGACTTCCAGAACCAGTCCGATAAAAACAGTAAGTCCCAAAAATATTGCCTTGTTGTGTTGATACAAAAGGACTTACAGGAATGCTAGATGAAAAACGAGCACGAAAAACAACAAGTTGACTCGTTGTAACAAGAAGTACTGTGTTTATTATGAGGCAAGTATTGAATCAATCTTCTGAAGCTCTTCCTTTGAGAAGGACTGATGATCCAATGCAGCCACAGCTTCTTCAATTTGTACGACTTTGCTGGCACCTATCAAGGCAGAGGTGACGGTTTTGTTGTGCAAAACCCAAGCCACAGCCATTTGTGCCAATACCTGGCCTCGCTGCTTGGCCAAATCGTTGAGTTTAATCACTTTGTCAATTACAGCCGGTGTAATAACGTCTGGTTTCAGATAGGAATGGGCCTTGGACGCCCTGGAATCGGCTGGAATGCCCTTGATGTATTTGTGGGTCAACATACCCTGAGCCAAGGGTGAAAACGCAATACACCCAATCCCCTCTTCTTCCAGCATATCCGTCAACCCCTGTTCAATCCATCGATCGAACATACTGTAATTGGGCTGGTGAATCAGACAGGGTGTGCCCAAATCTCGGAGCATCCTGGCAGCCATAGCAGCCTCTTTGGGCTTGTATTGAGAAATACCCACGTACAGAGCCTTACCACTGCGTACAATCTGATCCAGGGCCCCCATGGTTTCATCCAGGGGCGTGTCAGGGTCAGGTCTGTGGTGATAGAAAATATCCACATAGCCAAGCCCGACCGCCTCTTGTCACACAGTAAAACTGACCTTTCTTATCTCCGGGAATCTTGCCTGGATTACCTGGATACACTTTGGGATCTAGGCGTCGGATTTTGCGGAAACTTCATGGACAGAACCATGAATTACGAGTATACATAAGTGCGGTTTATCAGTGCTGAAACATCAGAGCCTAATAGTATGAGAACAATCAAAGACACAATTGAACAGACTATTACCAACACGCAATCGTACCTGTGGCAGCAGCGTCATGAAAGCAGTTTTTGGACAGGTACGCCGAGCAGCAGCGCCCTGGCCACAGCCACCGCCGTTTTTGCATTGGGATCAGTCAATCGACGTACGTATCACAATCTCATTGAGGGGGGATTGCACTGGCTCAAAGACCACCAAAATGCAGATGGCGGTTGGGGTGACACCGCCAAAAGTCAAAGCAATTTAAACGCGACTTTGTTGTGCCTGAGTTCGTTTTCAGTGTCAGATGGCAGCTTTACCTATAATAAGGCCATGGCCAAGGCTGAAGCCTGGGTCGAACGCCATGTGGGGTCGCGAGCCCCCAAGGATATTGCGTCGGCAGTGAACCGAACCTGCGGGAATAACCGGAGTTTTTCTGCACCGATCCTTATGATGTGTGCCATGGCCAAACGCCTCGGTCCCAAGACCACAGGCTGGCAATATGTCAAACCCCTGCCCTTTGAATTGGCGGCACTCCCTAGGCAACGTTTTCACGCCTTACGGTTACCTGCCTTGATAGCCATTGGCCAAGCCAGGTTCCACGTCAAAAAACCCAGATCCCCAATCAAACGCAAATTGCGCCAGGCCTGCATCCCCAAAACACTCAATATCTTGAAATCTCTTCAGCCAAAAAATGGCGGATTCCTGGAAGCCACACCCCTGACTGCAATGATCGTCATGAGTCTGGCACGCTGTGGCCAAGTGAATCATGAGATTGTCACCAAAGGCGCTCATTTCCTGGTTGATTCCGTAAGGGATGATGGAAGCTGGCCCATCAATACCAGTCTGGCCACCACTGTCACGACCCTGGCGGTCAATGCCATGACTGACGGCATTCCCAGCGGCACAGGCAGATTGACTGTCACCCGAGACTGGCTGCTCACACAACAACATCAAGTCCACGCAAACACCTATGCAGCACCGGGTGCGTGGGCTTGGAGCGACCAGCCAGGGGCCGTGCCAAATGGAGACAGCACGGCTGGTGCACTGATTGCGTTGCATCGTCTCTCGCCTAATGCGCAGCGGAGTCAGGCAGCGGCAGCCCACGGCATCCAATGGCTCATAGACCTGCAAAACAAAGACGGCGGCATGCCCGCATTTGGAAAAGGCAGAACCAATCGCTCATTTGATCCGAGCTGCCCGGACATCACGGCCCACGTGCTGGGTGCCATGGGGTGCTGGGTGGACAACCTGCCCAAACGGCTGAAGCAACGCACGCTTAAGGCCATGCAGCGAGGCCTCATTTACCTCAAAAGCACACAAGACGAACAAGGCTTCTGGACCACCTTGTGGTTTGGCCATGAACAAACCTTGAGTCAGAAAAATCCAGTGTATGGCACCAGTCGCGTGATCTCACATCTGGGCCATGTCCCGCAATCCCTCAAGGGCTGTATGAATGGAGAACTTATTCGGGCCTGCGAATGGCTCATTTCAGTTCAGCATCCCAAAGGCCCATGGGGTGGAGACATGGCGATCCGTCCGTCCGTGGAAGAATCTGCTCTGGCAGTTGACGCCCTGGCCACCTCGCTCATCAGTCACGACCTTCTGCTCTTTGATAATCAGACCACAGCCATTCAAATGGCCGTGGTCAAAGGCGCTGCCTGGATTGCCAAAGCCACACGCCGAGGGACTGCCTTTGACCCCAGTCCCATTGGTCTATATTTCACCCGCCTCTGGTATCACGAAGCGCTTTACCCTGTGACCTTTTCCCTGAGTGCTCTGAACAAGGCCAAACTCATGCTAAAACTCCGAATACCTGTTCAGAAACGCCAGAAGACAAACATCGTGGAATTACCCGCCAAAACCGGTCGCAAGAGCAAGTCAGCCAAATCATCAGACGTAATGGCTTTATAGAAGGCCATCCCCATTGTCTACCGAACCGGGACAATATGAATCCTGTGCTTTACAGGCTTGAATGTGGTGTAGACCGCCTTGACCAAGGGAGCCCTGGTCTTTTCAGTAAGAGCCACAGTCGCATCCATGTCCGCACGACCTTCTGGGCCGTGAAACAGGGTTTTTACTTGACGTGTTTCGTAGGCCTGTTTCTTGGCCACTGCATTGTCCACCTGCTCAAAGGCTTTGCTAAAAGGGTTGACCGGATAATCTGCCGCCAGGTTCACACCCTCGGACAAAGCCTCTGACGTATAGATGTGGACTGCGTCACCCCAGGACACCTCGTATCGCCCCGATGATAGATTTTGCACCACAAGTACGAAACGATTGAGTCGTTCATTAAACGGAACAAGCGACATACCTGAACGGAGGCTGCTGTCGTTGCCTAAGACCCCGGTGGCACAGAAGGGATACGCATGGCTTTCAAGCACCCACGTATTGTCCTTGGCTGAAACAAGGGTGTGATTTTGTGACACGGTGGCCCTTTGGGTGGTCGCATCCAGGTCAATGCGTGCTATGTCACCCTCCAATCCCATGGCCTCCAAAAAGGCATAGGCCATCACCAGTTGTCCTGCCCACCCGGGATGCACACCATCCTTACCGGAAACCATAAAATCTTTGCCATGGGTCTGTTGGGCATAGAACCCCTGGACAAGCATAGGCAAAAAGATATCGGCAAACCCAACCTGTTCCTGCTGAGCCAGCAATACATCAATATTGCGTAGTTCGAGCAGGCCAAGATTGAGATCCTGTACCGACCCTTTAGCCGACCTGACCCATGACGGTATCTTGCCCACAGTCCCAGAAGAACCCTGAATCACGCGCACGCCCTGTCGTTTGAAGTCTTTGATAATGGCCAACGCGTTGTCACGATAAACACGCCCGATTTCTTCCGTGTAGGGTTGATATCGGTGATCATTCATACCGTAACAGGTGGTCGCCAAAGTGGGCCTAAACCGGAGTACATCATTGGCCATACGTGCATAAAACCCAGGCGCCCGTTCACCGCTCCATCCAAATTGTCGTACTGTGACATCAAGCTGCGGCACACACACCGTCAGATAGGTTTCCATGATGCGGGAATACATCTTCTGCTCGGTAATTGAATCTCCACATATTGCCAACCGATCGCCTCTTTGAATGAGCGTGCCTTGACGATCTGGTGTCTTTATGGGCTTATACACTGAAAAATAGGGATCAGCAGGCAGAGGCTCTAATTCGACCGCAAACGCTGTATTGATAAGAAACAACACAAAAATGAGGTGCATACTTTTCTTGATCGTCATGTCTCAAGCACTTTCACAAAAAGGTTAGTATTCTGATGACCACGCTTGCCTTCTTTACTCATTACCCTTCATCCAGCAAAGCCCCCCCCAAGGTCTCTCTCAACCCAGGGGTGTTTTTTTACCTGAATTTCTCAATCGATTCTTCAAACACTTCATATCCGGTTTTCTGCATACCCAGCTGCATATATGTTTTCTGAGCCTGCACATTAGTATTGATGGCATACAAGCGTAATCCACACACGCCTGGTTGCTGCTTGGCCAATGTCTTGGTGTGGGCATAGAGCCGGCGATACACACCTCGCTTACGAAATTCGGGTCTAACATAAACACTCTGAACCCACCAAAATCGTGCACACCGCCAATCGCTCCACTCAAAAGTTACGAGCAATGAACCCAGAACCTGTTCTTCGTACTCAGCCACCATGTAAAAACCGTGATTGTTGCCCATGAGTACCATCTTAGTACCGCGTGTGACAATCTCTCGATTTAATTCTGTGCCTTCGGTCTCTTTGGCCATGGCCACATTAAAGTCGGCCACTGTGGATAAATCTGCCAGTTCACCTAATCGAATAACAACATGATTGATCATAAATTCACTTGTTTCACATCTTAAATATGGTTTTGTTCTATCCGTAGATTCCAGCCTAAATTATCAACCGCACGGCCAGCCAAGTCAAGAACTTCTCGTCCCCTATTTCTGGGAATTCGAATACAATTGACACCTCTGCATTTCCAGTATACGCTATTAAAATCAAAGACCTTATGCGTATAACTTAGGAGTCTAAATTATGGATAAATATATCAATGTTTTTTCAGCCACTGATGTGACTCAGGCATATATTGTTAAATATGCCCTTGAAAACGCAAACATACCCATTCAGATAGAAAACGAGTTCTTGCAGAGTGGCTTGGGCATGTTGCCTTTTGATGGCTCAACTGCCCCCAGGGTGTGTGTACCTGAATCGTATGTTGAACGAGCCCAAGACATCATCGCCCGCATTATCAGGGTACCCGACCCCACGCCTGAAATAACCTCGACCAAGGCTGCATCTGAAGCGATAGTCCTGATGCACGTTAAGTACGATGAGTTTGTGGAAGACGAAGTCCATGAATTGAGCGAAGAAGCCACTAAGCTTTGCAAACAATATAAGGGCTTTGTCGGTGTCGAACAGTTTGAAGTCAAGGACACCCATGAGTTTTACATCCTCATGCACTGGGAGAATGAACATGCCTACCTCGCCTGCAAACAAAGCCCGGCCTGGCTCATGCTCATGCCCCAATGGAGTGCCCTCCAGGAAGACGGTGACGTCATCCTGGACATCAAAGTGTTGAAGCCTCAATCAGAATAGAGCTACTTAATGCAGTTTTTTGAGCTGGGTCAGGCATTCCGTGAATTGCGCCTGGACCTGAGGCATGAACAAGGCCACTTCATCAATGTACCCATCTGCCGAGGAGGACCACACACGATTGAGATAGCGTTCACCCGTGGCAAAACTGCTCATGATCTCTGCATAGCTCTGGAGACCATGGAGGTGAGTAATACCCTCACGCGCGTCTGCAAAATGGCGAAGGTCATCTACGAACATCTTATCGATGGTACTGTGCATTGACAGACATACTTGAGGTGTTAGCGAAGCGCCTTGATAATTTCCACAGGTGTCAACCACACGTGTCATACTGTCGATGAGGGTCCTCATATTCCCAGCCAGCGCATCGGGTTCGGTCCAGAGCTCCTTCATGTGGCTACGAATCAGAACCACACCACCAATGCCAATACCCAGACAGACCGCATAATGCCACCATTGCAATGCCTTCACGTCCAGCACTGAGACCAGAGCGGCTCCTACAAATCCCACTGTCACCAGACCATAGGCGATCAACTTCTTCATGACGCCACTCCTTTAAATACGAAGTACATAGCAAATCCCACACCCACCAGGGCCTCGCCCACAATAAAGCCGGCAGCCACGGGGATGCCCACATCATCGCTGAAATCTTTGCCCTTGAATCGGTCCACAGCCAGTCGCAACACTGTACCGATCGAATATGTCAGTACGACATGAAAAGGCAGATAGAAACCCAGGCCCACGAGAATCCCCAGACCGCCGATTCCAGTCGTACTGAGCAAAGCACCCAGTCCAGCACCGGCAAGGTATTTCTGTATCGGCACCTCATTGCCAAGAATTCCCTCTATCGTGGCTGCCAGAACCTTGGCCTGGGGAGCAGGCAACTTGTCACTGCCGAGACCATAGGCCTCGTTTAACACGTAAATCAATGCCATCATCACAATCGGGCCAAGCCATACCGCCAGAAACTGGCCAATCTGCTGCTTTCGTGGTGTGGCCCCCACCAGGTATCCGGTCTTGAGGTCCATCATCAAATCCGTGGCCTGAGACATGGCCACGCACGCCGCAGCACCCACCATGATTGAAGAGATAATGGCGGCCTTTGAGCCCAAGCCTGAGGCAATGATGACCAGGATAGTCACGGCAATCAAGGTCATACCGCTGAGTGGTGACCAATTGGTACGCCCAATACATTCGGACAAAATCACGCCGGCAACCCATACCCACAGGGTGCCCACCAAGGCCATAATCAAACCGCGTCCCCACCCCATGACTTCGGTACTCATCACAGCCACAATAAATAGCAGTATGGCCGCTCCGACAATCCCAACATAGAGCAAATGGATTGGCATTTCATCACGAGACACGGCTGTCTTCAGTTTCGACGCATTGCGCATGGCATTGATGGCACTTATCATCAAGGGCAGTGCCAGGACAATCCCTGTAATTGCCCCGCCGATAAGCATGCCAATCCCTACCGGACGAAACAAGGCGGTATTCAGATATTTGGTCAAGTGCATATTGGGGATGGCTGCCCAAGCCTCCGGTGTAGGCATCTTGCCCATAGAATTAAGCAGCGGCGCCAAGACCCAATAGCAAACATACCCACCCACAATGAAGCTCAGCCCACCCTTACCGGCAATGAATCCCACGCCAATAGTCATGAGTGAGACAAGCCAGATGCCATTCATGTATTCTGGCATGCCAATTAGGCTGCCCAGATTAAAATATTCAAATTGTCGCAGTTCTCTGATCTGAGACATATACTGACTGACCAGGTGAACACCCCCACTCAACAGAAGTCCGACCACCATGAGCATGGCCTTGTGCATACCTGCACCAGGTGACTTCAATATCGTGGCTACAGCCACGCCACCCGGATAGGTCAGGCGTTCAAAGTCGATCATCTGCTTTCGAAGTGGAATGATAAATGCAATGCCCAGAACACCGCCCGCAATACAGGCAAACACCATGAGTACTGGGTTAAAATCCGGATGCTGCAATATATACAAAGCAGGCACAGTAAACATCATGCCGGACGACGCCCCATTCACAGCACTGGCAATGGTCTGGTTGATGTTGTTCTCAACCATACTGTGACGTCCCAGGAGTCCCCGGAGAATACCAAATCCCAGAATGGCGGCTAGTTCGGATCCTTCAATACTGAACCCCAGGATCAGGCAGGCGTAACCGATGCTCACGGCAATCACAATACCAATGATATAGCCCACCACTACAGACGTCCATGTAAGTTCAGGATACGGCCCGCGCCGTACCACGGCTTGCTCTGTGTCTTTGTCCTGTTTTGTCATTCACAACTCCTAATCCGATTAGGTGAGATAGGTTAAAAGTTCCTCGTGGATCAATCCGTTCGTGGCCACCAACTGACCTGGAAGTTTCTGTGTGTCCCCCGCAAAGTCAGTAACGCATCCACCTGCTTCTGTCAGAATAAGTAATCCAGCCGCCATATCATACAGATTAAGGTTCAGTTCCCAGAATCCTTCCAGACGACCTGACGCCACATAACTCAAGTCAATGGCACAGGACCCATATCTTCGAATGCCCCTGATCTTGGGCAAAATCTTGTTGAAGTAGGGCAAATTGTCGTGCTCCAAATCGCTCCGCACACAGGCGAACCCCGTACCAAGCACACTATCGATAAGGGTGTCACGTTTAGACACATGAATGGGCTCACCATTACAGAATGCCCCCTGGCCCTTTTCCGCAAAAAACAGTTCTTTCAAGACAGGCGCATTCACAGCCCCCAGAATGATGTCACCGTCTTTCTCCAGAGCAATGGAAATACTATAAAAAGGCTGACCATGCACAAAAGAGGTGGTACCGTCAATGGGGTCAATAATCCACCGACAGGCATTGTCACCATAAGCGCCGCTCTCTTCCCCCAGAATCGCATGCGATGGATACTGCGCCCTAATGCGGTCGATCAAATAGGCTTCAACAGCCAGGTCCCCTTCAGACACAAGATCCTTGTCGGACTTTTTGGTCACCTGCATGGAAGACAACTTCGCCTTATACTCAAGGCTGATCCGGCCAGCCTGCTTGCTAATATCGAACAAAAACTCTTTCACAATCCATCTCCTTTGGGGTGATACTCTAACCGAAGTTCTGCAAACTTCAAGTTTTCAGTTTTTAGATGGCAGTATACAGTATGAAAAACGCAT
>CAZBTJ010000177.1:0-10459 GCA_964494325.1 uncultured Pirellulales bacterium | reverse complement strand
TGCAACAGTGTACTTTTCCCGCTGCCCGAAGCCCCTATTACGGCCAAAAACTCGCCAGACTTCACCTTTAGATCAAGCCCTTTGAGTACAGACACCTGGGCCGAGCCCATTCGATAGGCCTTGGTCACATCACGAGCCTCTAATAAAACATCTGACACGGTTCTCTCCCTTATAACTGACTCACCTGAAGGGTTTTTACGGGTTGTAGTCGAGCGGCCTGCCACGCCGGAACCAGGGCCCCTATCAAACAGGCCAACACCGCAAATAAGCCGATCATGATCATCATGCGACCATTTATTTCATGAGGAATCTCACTAATGGCAAACATCGCACGATTAAACAATTGATAATTAAATTTCTCAAACAACCAGCCTTCCACAGCATTGATCTGACGCAGAAACAGATAACCGCCCCCCAGGCCCGCCACAGATCCAAGGGTCCCAATGAATAGGGCAAATGTCCAATAGAGCCCCATGATCTGAGACGAAGACACGCCCATACTCCTCAATACGCCGATATCCCGGCTCTTGTGACTGATAATCATGTGAAAGATGACCAGCACAATGAAGACGGTTGTTAATCCCATCAGGACAAACATGAATACCAGTGCAAGCTGTTCTTTCTCTACGGGCGCAATCATGTCTCTACAATACCGCTTCCAGTCCTGCACATGAACCGTCTCAAGGAGATAGGCCAGATGGGGGTCAGGGTAGTTCGCCTTGAAGGCTGAAAAGACCTCAGAGACCTCTTGCGTGCCCTGCTTGACTGTCACATCATCGCTAAATCGAATAAAAATGGCACTGATGCGAGGCACAGGCAGGTCCATACCACTAAGCTGCTGGGCCTCAGACAGTGCCATATACATCACTTGCGAATCATTTCTGGCCAATCCAGAATGAACGGTATCAGCCAAGGCAAAACGCTTGGTGCTGACTTCCCCCATGCCACCACGCCTTAGGACGCCCTTGGCCGTCAAGGGAAAACAGGTAATGTCATAGTCTCTGGGCCACAGATAATCACTGTACGGATAGTCTCCGTTTTGATCCCGCAGCAAGATGCGATCCACACCAAAAGCACATCCTGGTCGATTTGCATCGCCCGTCCTTTCAAATACCTGCTCAGGCTGTTCAGATCGATAATGGAGAAAACTGGCAAAACCAGTAACCTCACAATGGCGTTTCGCATCAACGCCCATAATTTGAATGCCGTCACTGTATCCAACGCCAGTTTCGGTGAATAAACCATAGGTCTTGACAGCAGGAGACACAGCTGCCACCACAGGCAAGGCCTCAATCTTTTCAATAAGCGCCTCATAATGAGCAAACCCCACGAGCGATTCAGTGCTTACGACACAATCTCCCACGAGCGCATGGTTCGTTGCCTTAAAACCCGACACCAGACCATTCATCACAGTCAGGACCACAAATGCCACAAAGACACTGAGTGCCACTGTCAAGATAGCCAAGAACGCAATGCGTTGTCTAAGCAAGTATTTGATGGCTAGGATAAATTGTAGCATAGTTGTTTCAGTGTTCAGTGTTAAGTGTTAAGTTTTAGGTGTTCAGTGTTAAGTGTTAAGTGTTAAGTTTTAGGTGTTCAGTTTTAAGATCACAGATTGCGGTTCACAGTTGTTGGTTATTCGTATCTCAGGATGTCTACGGGTTGCATGCGTCCGGCAAGGACAGCCGGGATCAGGGCACCTATGGAAGCCGCCAAAATGGCAAAGCCACTGATCTGCGCTGCGGACACCCAATTAATCTGATTGGGAATATGGCTGAAGAGATACACACTGCTATCCCAGAGGTTCAGTCCAAAAACTGCGGCGATCCACTGCTCAATGGTGTTAATATTGTGTGTGAACAAATAGCCAAGCCCTATACCCATCACAGAGCCAACGCCCCCCACAAACACACCAAAGCCCAGAAATATGGAAACCACGCCTCCACTCGAACACCCACAGCTTTTGATCACCCCAATGTCTTTGCGTTTTAATCGCACAATCATATAAAAAATACAGAAGATCAGGAAGACCACACCCACATCCACCACACTAAATACAGCCAATAAAATGGCCATCTGCTTGTGCAATTCCCCCATATAGTCTGCCTGAAGTTCCTTGGCCGTATGAAATCGACAGCGTACAAATGACAAGTCCTGTGCCTTTTTAAACGCCTCCCAGCGTTTCTCCATGGACTCAATCGCTGCCACTGGATCGACATCTGGTGCAAGCCAAATCTGAAGTCGTTGCACCTTCACCTCATCCGTTTGGTACAGGGCCTGATATAGGGGCTTTAACGGCAAGTAGACCGCTTCTCTGTCAAACTGCGAATGTCCGGCAAATACAATGTCAGACACACGAAATCTGAAGGTTCTACTTCGAGGAGACTGGATACCCGCCTGCGTCTTTACTGGGTCATGATCGACTGTACCGCTGGTCAGGGCAAGACGTCTTCCCATGTAGGTACGGGCCAAATCAAAATCGTATTGATCCGTGACCTCATTGGGGTCAGCCAACAAACCCACCCCGACAAACCCCCCCGTTACACCAGGATAGTCAACCACATCAAATGACAGGTCAGTCTCCTCACTTTTATGCAAAAGAGATCGTTTAAGACTTGTCATACGACGCACACGGGTTTCATCCAGGCCGAAGATCTGAACGTAGCGAACATGCCCCTTGCCCACATGCAACAATCCAGGTGTCAACAGCACAGGCACAGCCACTTCCACCTCGGGCAGCGACTCCAGACTATCGGCCAATGCCTCGCAATGCGGAAACGGCATACTGGACTGGAGAAGAACATCACCGATCATGTCCTCAGCCGTTTGTTCATAAGCACGAATAAAGCCGGAAAACAAGCTGGCCACCACAATCAACAGGGCCACTGACAGGGCCACGGCCACAATGCTGAGAAGGACAAGTTTTCTCTTACAGAGATACTTCAACCATAACAGCAATTTCAGCATAGCGATTCCAGTAGTCAGGGGTCAGGGGTCAGGAACTGGCGGCTTCATCATCCTGGACGTCCGCCTGGACCTTTTTTGGCTTTAGCAGGGGGAACAAGACCACGTCACGGATGGTAGACGCATTGGTCAGGATCATTACCAGCCGATCAATGCCGATACCCAGGCCACCGGCGGGTGGCATTCCGTATTTTAAGGCATCTACATAATCCGTATCCATAGTGGCCATGGTATCTTCCTGCCCGCGTAGCTGCCTTTTGAAATTTTCTTCCTGAATCGCAGGATCATTCAACTCAGTGTACGCATTGGCCAGTTCCATACTGGAGACGAACAATTCAAACCGCTCTGCAATCGCGGGATTATCTACTTTCCGTCGGGTCAAAGGACATAGGGCTGCGGGATAGTCACACACGAATGTGGGATTGATGAGATGTTCTTCCACAGTGGCCTCAAACACTTCATTGATCACCACGGCATCGTCCATATCGGCCTCTTCAATGCCCAAGGACTTGGCCTTGGCACGAACAGCAACCAGATCCTCAATATCACAGCCCGCATGCTCCTTGAGCAGATCCGCATAGGTAGCCCGTCGCCAAGGACGACTCATATCAATGGCCTTATCGCCATATTCAATCTGCAAACCGCCGCTGTATTTTTCTGCACACTGGCAAACCATTTCCTCTGTGAGATCCATCATGCTGCGATAGTCGCCATAAGCCTGATAAAGCTCGATCATGGTAAACTCTGGATTGTGTCGCCGGCTTAAACCTTCGTTTCGGAAACTCCGATTGATTTCAAACACTCGCTCCAGACCGCCCACCAGAAGTCGTTTGAGAAACAATTCCGGGGAGATCCGTAAAAACAAATCCAGATCCAGACTGTTGTGATGCGTCACAAATGGCTTGGCTGCCGCCCCCCCTGCGATGGATTGCATCATGGGGGTTTCCACCTCCAGGAAATCCCGATCTGTCAGATATTCTCGAATCGTATTGATAATACCACTGCGAGTCTTAAAACGTTCCATCACCTCTGGATTGGCCCACAAGTCCACGTAACGCTGCCGATAGCGTTGGTCTACATCCGACAGACCATGGAATTTTTCCGGGGGCTGGCTTAGACATTTGCTTAGAAATGTCAGGCCGCTTTCTTCGCCCCAGATGGTAATTTCTCCGGTCCGTGTCTTACCCAGTTGGCCCTGGCACCCAATGGTATCACCCAATTCCAGGAGCTTGGCCAAGTCCCATTGATTGGCAATCATCTTCTTGCTCAAGCCAATTTGGATGGTGCCAGTCACATCGCGAAGTGTCATAAAAATCAGCTTCCCAATATCCCGCAGCAAGACGATACGACCCGCACAGCGAGCCTTCTGGGAATCATCATCATCCACATAGCGTGCCTTGACAGAGTGCGCTGATTCGACATTGTCATAACGAAGGCCATAGGGATCTACACCCATAGCAATCAGTTGATCGCGTTTTTGTACCCGTTGCAATTCTAGTTTGCTTGTGTCTTCAGACGTGCTCAATGCTCAGTCCCTTTCTTTGCGAATGTAGCATTCGCGACCTGCAATTCAATTTGTTTTACTTTGATCACCAATATACCCGCCGCCAGTTGTGCATCTGCCTCAATCACCTCTTTGGCGGAATGCTTTTTGGCAGCGTCATGTGCTTCGGTGTGGTTGGCCTGCACAAGTACGGCATTATCCCTTTGAATGGCAATCAGCTTTCGCAATTCATCACTGCGAAGTGACACCTTGACGTCGGGCGTTACACCCCAATCTTTGCGTCCTGCCTTTTCCATATCTGACCGGCTATTCACACGCTGACCAGAGGGAAGATGATAATACGCCATGGTATATTTAAGCTGCGACATATATTCACGATCAGTCACGATGACCTGTACACTGCCCTTGCCATGGGTACGTTTGCCCACCAATACAGCCCGTTCATACAGATCATCAGCCAGAGCACCAGACACAATTTCGGACGCGCTCGCTGAGATCTCATCCACCAGCACCACCATGGGATAATCAGGATGTGTGCCCTTGGTATGGGCCATCTTATAATCCGGCATGCCGCCACCGTTCCCAGGTTGGGTACGTACGATTAACCCCTTTTTCACAAACATATCGACAATGGACACAGCACTGCTCAGCAAACCACCCGAGTTGCTCCGCAAGTCCAAAATCAGTCCCTTGAGCCCCTGCTTCTCCAAATCATACAACACATGCTCAAAGTCTTCTGATGTTTCACCGGAAAAACTGGTGATACGCACATAGCCAATCCCCCGATTAGGGTCAATCATATGCAACCAGTTGCCGTCTTCCTGCCTGAGCCACCCCCTGACAGTTGGCACAATAATGCGATCCCGTGTGATCACCATATCCTTGAGTGTACCATCTCTGGATCGACGCACGGCCAACTTGACTTCAGTGCCTTTGGGACCTGTGATTTTTTTGACCGCACAGTTCAAGCTCATGTCTTTGGTCACCAAACCATCAACCGTCTCAATGACATCGCCCGCGTCAAGTCCTGCCTTGTAGGCCGGTGTGTCCAAAAGGAGACTTGCCACAGTCAGCAAACCATTCTTCTTCGAAATTTCAATACCAACACCTGTAAATTCATTGGTCATGGCCTTTGTGAAATCTTGCACCCGACGCGGCCAGATAATGGTCGTATGTGGGTCCAAAGCAGCCAAAGAGGCTTCCGCAAATTGGGAAATCACAATAGAGTGAGGCAGATTAATGGTGGCTTCGTTATACTCCAGCACCTTCTCAAAAAGTCCCAGAAAGCCTCCCACACTGATCTCCTTTTTAGACGCCTTAATCAATTCGATTAAGCCGTCCAGGACCCCGTTCCACTGAGTGACCTGATCCTCGGTGGGCAGTTCATAGTCCAGCACATCATTAGGATCAATGATGCGTTTCATCATCACATCTGCCAGAAGCTTGCTTCGCTGTAACGCCTTGGTGGACATGTCCGCAAAATCAATGCGGTTGTTTACATAGGAATAGTTTAGCGTGCGAATCACTCGATCGAATATTTCGGGCACAATGCCCTCAAACCGTTCAACTGACGTCTCGCAGGGACTGTCTTCAAAAGTGGATGCAATAACGACCTTATCCCACAACTCTTCAGAATATTTTTTATACACCTCGTCATTTGGATCAATGGCCTTGAGCCAGGCGTAGCATTCCGTGTAAGCTTCCAGCCACTTGCCCTCCGCCTCGTAGTCCACGGCCCGATCAATGGCTTTTTGAATTGTCTCCTGAACGAAAGAATCGTCCATACAGGCCAGTCTTTGAGATTCATTGGCATACTCGCAAGCTCGCGTAATCACGGACAGGCTCTGAAGGAGTAATTCGACCTCATTGGGATCATTGGCGTCATTGGGATCATTCAAAGACACAGCTGTCACATTGTCCAGCTCCACGGGTTCACCCTTTTCCAGCTTGCGAAGCTTTTCCATCTGCGATTCAAATGCCTCGTGACGAGCAGCTTCTCTCTGGGTAGCCAGGGCCTTGTACTCTTCTGAAATCTGCTGGAGCTCTTTGATTTGACGCCCAAATAAACTGTCAGATTTCAAATCAGAGACCAGAGAACCCGCCTCTTCAAAGTCACCCTCATAAATCTGGGCGCAAGCCCGTGTTACCAGACTGTCTGAGACCACAGCATGAGCTGATGCAGCGTTGGGTTTTGATTTACTCGAGACCGCCAGACATAGACCGGCCACACACACGCACACACACATGGTCACATATTGAATTCTTCGTTTCATTCAAATAAAACCCTTCCTGGGCGATCTCACCCTATCACTCAGCTTCCAAACCAAGTCCCACTTTGAGGCTTTCAAACAGAAGCTTTTGGCTTAACAACATAACAAATCCTTGCCAACACACTCAACCCTAAACCGTTGACGTTTCACCAGGTCCGAAACAGGCGTTCTCGTACCATATCAAACATCTTTCTGCAACTAGCCGATGTCCGAACCGTACGGCTTGTCCTGTCAGGCATGGCCTGGGCACACAAACTAACGTACGAATCCTGACCTACTGAGTTCGTCATAAATAGCATTATACTGCCCCACAGGCTTACATACCCATGCCGACATAACGCCCAATGCCCAGTTCCTGAATCCCTTCAGGCCACAGACTGAAGATCACAGAGCTGGTATCCAGAGACTCATCCACCCTGAAGGTCAGGCCATAATTGAGTCTGTGGTATTTTCGCAGCAAAGTCGCCTCACTGCAAATGGCGGCGCCATAATCCGTATCATACTGGTGCGACAGCACCATCGCGTATCTCGGGTCCAGTTTATACAACGCCGAAAAGGTCAGGGCATGCGTACCAACCTGCCCCTCGGAGTTCTGAACATCTCGGAGATAACTACTTCCAACATAAAGGTTTAAATCCGGCCACCGCATGTGTGAAATGCCCCATTGGGTTTGCCTGACGACACCAGCAGCCATATCATAATAGAAATCGCCCAGTATAGCCGTACTATCTGTAATTCTCCACACCAAATCCGACCCCACATAATTACGTGAGGCACCATAAAAATCACTGGACCGCCGATCTTGCCCTGGTACAAAACTGGTTGGGGCATGCCGTATTGGCACAAGCGGTTTATTCCACATAAAATGACTTGGCCCATTCCACAGCTCTGACGCCTCATTCACCCAGGACGCATTAAGATCCCATCGAACCCAGTCCACAGTACGCTGTTTGTCCCCTCGGCCTCGCTTAGTCTGCCATCGTTGAGTCACGCCCACATTGAGCACATCTCTCTGCTGAGCCACAACCTCCTCTTCCCAATAAGACACGGTAGATGCATACGGCTCAATCACATGACGCATCTGGTTCAAATCCCACAACTGAGACTGCAAGCCAGGATAAGTACGCCAGATCGGGTCCAAAGCGAACCGCACGCCCGCCTCACCAAACCAGATCGCCTCCTTGCGTTCCGCGGTCTGGTTTTGGATCGTGGTATAAAACCCGTCTTCGTCCTCAAAGCCGGCATTGCCTGCAATAAACGGTACGATGTTTGACCGTTTCAGACGAATGGGCATATCCAATTCATTGCGGGTCATAGCCAACGTATAAAACTTGGAACTGCCTGGGGGAACAACGTCCTGGTCAAATTGAGACCTGAAACGCCCCACCTGAGAATCACTATAAAACGTAAATTTATCATCAAATAATGACTGACCTGTCCAATGGAACTCTGTGGAAGGCTGCTCTTCTACCTGGCTGACAAACTCATTGACCCGATACTTGGACGTTAAAGCAAATGCCTTGTTGTCCTGAGACCGCTTCATGTGGATCAGAGTCTCCTGCTCCTTTTCCTGATCAAACTCATCCCGCTCAAACTGCTCCAGATAGTGACGATCCGACAGATAACTAAACTCCGTGGTCACCTGCCACTCGTTCTGCAAAAACTGCCTGTGCTGAAGCGTAAACCGCCCTCTCTCGTCACGGGGAGGATCCAGATTTCTGCGGGTATCGATTCTCCCCAAACGATCCTGGCCGTGATCCTTAATCACATATCCCTTAATATGGCCAAAATAAGTATCACGCAGATAATCGATGTCGACACCTACACCTGGGCCACGTTCATCAAAATAATCCACAGCCAAGGTGGCATCCGTATCTTTGGGCTCTTTCAAGCCCAACACTCGTGACAGATACCACTCTGTCTCAAGAGACGTTCCCATCACGCCACCATAACCAATACTCGCACTTTTTAACGGCAGATCAGGACGCTCAAGATTGGATCGCATGCCAGGCCACCGCAGCACAGTCCACTCGCCAGCCTTGACGCGTACATCCTTCATTTCGGCGTCAAAATCGTGATCCGTCACCTTTCCGGTCATTTCATCCACAGTCATCGTATCCGTAATAATGACCTGAGCCACATTCAATGAAACCTGAGGTACGTGAAATTCACTGGTTGTTAATGTCACGTCATCAGCTCTAAATACATTTTGAGCCACCATTTGTAGCTTTTCGGCCCGAACATACACTGGAATTTTGCGTTCTTCATCGTACGTGCGCATCACAGCATTGACAGCCAAAGCCTTGCGGTTCTGGATATCATAAAACATCTCGTGGGATCGGACGGATCTGGTGCCCTCTGTCATTACCACGTCCCCGGACACGTAAATCCCCTCCACAATACCAGACTCAAGGGCATCGATAAAAGAATTTATACCTCTGTACCACTCAGAATCAGTGTGGAACGTCTCCGACAGAAAGACCACCACATTGTCGGCCTGCAACTCTACCTGGTACGAGTCCACCTTCCACCACAGGTACATACGCCCCAGCAATGTCAGACAGGTCTTTTCACTGTTCGGCAGCAGTCCCATGCGAATCTCAACAGGCGACAGATTCACATCCACAGGCATCAGATTGATCGGGAAATCCGTGGAAAAAGCGGGTTTCTGAGCTTCTGACTCCTGGCAAACGGCCATCCCTCCAAGACAAAAGGCCCAGACCGTAACACACAACACTACTACTCGTTTGGCTCTCATATTGGTCCGAAAATAAACTTCCTTGTTATACAGAACGTCATTTCCGCCAGCATTCCTAAGGCAGACATAATGCGCATAAAGTAGGATTATAGCCCCCTGCCCCTATAACGCCAGTAAAAACCCGCACTTCCGAAAGCCCCCGGGATTATTTAAACAGGTTCTATCGCATAAAAACAGTCTTTATGGCCAGCAGTCCTGTTTTTATGAGACCCTCTACGAACACACCAGAAGAAACCTTGAGAAAAGTCCCAATATCGAGTAAGAAAGCGGAACGCAGGGGTCAGGAGTCAGGGATCAGGGGGCAGGGGGCAGGGATCAGGAGTCAGAACCTAGGACGTTGAATAACATGGGCAAAGCCCATCCAATGACTTAACACTTAAAACTAGAAACTAAAAACTAAAAACTAGAAACTAAAAACTAAAAACTAAAAACTAAAAACTCAGAACGCAGGACTGTACAGTTATGGCCGAATACTCAAAGCACCAAAAAAACGTGATCTCCAACTACTACAACAACCTCGACACCCTCATGCTAGGCAAACTCTCTGAGCTGGTTACAGAACTATATCTCGCTGAAACCGAAAAAAAACGACTAAAACTCTGGGAGCGAGCAGAAAAGGCCATGATCAACCTAAAGATCCCCCCTGCCATCATCAAACACATCATGGAGAGGGAGGATGTCCAAATCCTCGCCAAAAATCTCCAGGATTGGCAGGCCGGCAAGATTGGCAAGGCATAAGGGCTTCTAGGGCCAGACCTGTCTTTTATGCTTTTTATTCAAAATGCAGGCGATCTCTGGTTGAAGTCCCTTTACCTGCTTATCTGTCTGAAAATGAATTTTGATTGCTCATTACCGCGTATGGTTATGAGTTAAACGACACCTTCATATTCAATTCGAATCGGTCTAGTCATAAGGGCAATGTAAACATAGTATATCGAATTGTCAAGAGAAAGCATAAAAGAC
>CAZBTJ010000176.1:0-10583 GCA_964494325.1 uncultured Pirellulales bacterium | reverse complement strand
TTCTGAAAGGAGTCCCGAAAATTGTTCAAGGAACTGGACCAATTCTTACTCTACAGGAGAAACGCTTTTTCAAGACAAAAGACCTATCACTGGTTTGTTGTGGTGTTCATTGCGTTCATCGTGCGAACAGATACGCTGGGTGTAACGTCCATTATCAGAGCACTCACACTAATGCCCAGTACCTACGAATTAATACTGAACTTCTTTCATTCCGGGGCCTGGACAGTGACATCACTTACCACGATATGGTGGGAATGGTTGATGACGAACCAACTGGCCTATACGATTGATGATCGACTCGTCCTGCTTGCTGATCATACCAAGACGCCTAAAGATGGACGAAAAATGCCTGCGATTTCTACCTTGCATCAAGATTCCGAGACGGCCAGTAAGCCCTCATTTTTTCGGGGCCACCATTGGGGTTGTATCACCATGCTCATGCAAGGGAAAAACAAATTCTTCGCTACAAGGCTTATCGCACAAATACACGAAGGGCTAAGCCTATTTGAAACAAGCGACAACGCGGTGCCCAAAACAGTGAAGACTGTACACATGGCCGAGACTGTTATCAAGAGCATGGCAATACCATGCTATCTTGTTCTGGATGCTTATTTTGCTGGCGGACCTGTCTTCTTAGCGGCAGCCGCTTTCACCCTAAATGATATAACCAACGCTATTCACATTATCACCAGAGCAAAAAAGAATGTAACCGCCTACAAACCACTCAAGGAAATCGAAGGCAAGAAACCTCAAGGAAGGCCCAGATTCTATGGAGAGAAGATAACGCTAATGTCACTTTTTGACTCGAACGCCTATACCTTCAAGACCACCACAGCGATGGTCTACGACAAGGTCGAGACAGTTCGATATCTGTCTCTGAATTTACTCTGGAAACCTGTCAAAGGCATACTAAGATTCATTCTCATTGAAAACTCAAGAGGCCGGATAATACTCATAACCTCTGACTTAACTCTTGATCCAATGAAGGCTATGCAGTTGTATTGCTATCGCACCAAGATCGAAACATTATTCGATACCCTTAAGAATACGTTCGGCGCCATGGGTTACCACTTCTGGTCGAGATGCCTGAGTTCAGCCTCACGAAAACCTAAAAAAAACACGATGCAGGACCAAGTAACAAATAACCTTGAACAGACTCGTAAGACCCTTGATGCCATAGAGAAATTTGTAAATATCCATCTTTTAGTTTCGGGTTTCCTGCAATACCTATCGGTCAAGTTCCCTGAAGAAGTCAAGCAGAAGTCACTTTGTTGGCTACGGACAGAAAGTTCCAAAACACCTTCGGAGTTTGTTTCAAAACTCGCCGTTACGAATTTAATCACGGATAATTTACGCGGTCTTCGGGGAAACTGGATAATCGATTTAATTCGAAGCCGACAAACTCCCCTCATCCAAGAGCAACGGCGAAAACTGGCAGGGTAATCCGTCCAAATCTTCCTATACGCATGTCAAAGAGCTAAACACGCTAACAAATAGGCAGCGTGTTACGGTAGCGATACGCCAAAAGGCCACCATGACGCTATGTTGTTAACTTATGACTGTCGAGCACTTAATGAAGAGGCCTATTCTGTATATATCCCACAGATTCAACAAAACAATCCTCTTGACCATGCAGAGGATACTGATCTTTTCGGAACAGTGATACCAGCGGGGCTTTCATATGATGACACAATCCTCTATGAAATTATGCCAGAATATCATGGCAATGGGGCAGACATAACATTGACAATCACGGGTGCTGGCTTTGATCCGCAGATGGCCGTAGCGTTGGTTGACGACAATGAAGTATCGTACTTGGCCGACGACGTCGAATATATCTCCAATGGAAAAGTTGAAGCCACGTTTTCCGCGCATTCCATACCCGCAGGGATGTACTCATTACAAACTTCCCAGGAGTTGAGCCAAGATTCTCTTCTTAACGCTTTTGAGGTTCTCAAAGGGGGTAACTCTGACCTGGTAACATCACTTGAGTTGCCAGACGTTCTTGGCTATAGCGGTCTTAAGACGATCTACGTCAAGTATGAGAATGATGGCGAGATTACAATGTCGGCACCGCTCCTGCACCTAACTGCCACACAAAACAACAGGCAGGCGGCTCTACTGACTCTAGAGAGCAATCTGGCTACTCAGGGGTTGTCGACGTCTACAATGCCTCAGGGCTTCAGCCATTCGATTCAGATTCTGGCACAGGGATGTAGTCCCGGTAGGCTGTATCCGGGCGAATCAGTAAGGATTCCTGTCTATTGGGCTGGCTGGCTAAAACCCTGGAATTACAGCTATCCGCCTGTCAGCATAGGCCTCGGGATCCTCACTACCGAAGAAAATACACCGATCAACCATAATCAGATCGAGCAGGCAATCCAGCCTGCGGACATGGATGCCTCAACATGGGCAGCCATATGGAGGAATTTTACAGCTCAAACAGGCAACACCTGGGGTGATTATGTCCGCATGCTTGACGACAATGCGACTTATCTGGCAAAGATTAACAGAAATGTAACAGACATTTCGAAATTGCTCGCATTTGAGTTTGCACAGGCCAATGGTCTTGGCATATTGTCCTCTCTTGGCGGATCGACAGATGCGGCAGTAACTGCACCAGGCTTGGACATTGTCTTCAGACGAGCATTTCTACCATCAATTACAGGTCGCTATGGCACAGGTCCATTTGGACGTGGCTGGTATCACAACTGGGGTCTATCGCTTGCGACAGACCAAGACAATGCAGTCATTATTGAAGGTCCATTCGGATCGCAAAGGGTATTTCAACCCGATGGTGACAACGGGTATTCCTCGCAGCCTGGCGACCAAGGGCGACTGGTCTATACATTCCAAAACACATACGAATTGATTGAGTCAAATGGCATGAGATCCGTATTCTCCGGCCAGGGGCTGTTGAGTTCTATTACGGATACGAATGGCAATCGTATCACTGCCAGTTACACAAATGGACTGCTTTCAAGGCTCACCCATTCCAGCGGCCAGTGGCTCCAGCTTGCCTACAATTCCAATGGAAGGATAACATCGATCACGGACAGTACAGGACTACAGACTATCTACGGTTATGATACGGGATACGAGCACTTGACGGCAGTTGAGTGGCCGGATGGATACAGTGTTGGTTACAGTTACAACACAGGCTCCAGTCTCGCTTTAGAGCATTCGCTGGCTAGCATCGAGAATCCTGGTAGCATTTATCAGTACTTTACATACGACACACAAGGAAGACTTTCTACTGTTTCAAAAAGTGGCAATACCGAAACATTGTCTCTTAGCTATGATTCGGCTGGCATGATAGCTGTTGCTGATGCACAAAGCAGCACAGCGGAGTATTATCTAGATCAAAGGGGCCTTGTTGCTAAAACTGTTAATCCCCTTGGGCAGGCTACCTACTTTGGCCATGACAATGCTTATAACCTGACAGAACTAACGGATATGACCGGCAATTCGCACACGTACAGCTATGATCAGCAAGGGAACCTTGTACAATGGATAGACGCATTGGGCAACATCAGTCAGTTTCAGTACGGCACGAATTACAGTCGGATGACACGCCTGACTGATGCAAAACATAATGAAACCCAATATGAGTATGATGAAAAAGGTAACCTGAAGTCAATTATCTATGCTGATGGGACCGCCGAAAACTACACTTATGACACTCTAGGAAATGCAATAACAGCCACAAGTCGACGAGGTTCACAAATTTCCTATCAATACAATACGGCCGGTCAAACAACTTCAAAGTCTACGCCACTGCAGGGATTGGTTACGTACTCGTATGACACCGAAGGCAACTTGACATCTTACACAGACTCTACTGGTACAACTGAATTGGTTTACAACTTAAAAAATCAATTGGAACGTATTACTTATCCCGGGGATCGCTATCTTGAGTATTCTTACGATACTGCAGGTAGACGGGCGACTTGTACAGATCAGCTTGGCCATATTCTAACCTATGCTTACGATGCAGTTGGACATCTCGAAAGCATTACTGACGCTGGCGAGGGGGAAATTGTTTCCTATCAGTACGATGATACTGGCAGACTCTCGACAAAGACCCTTGGCAATGGAGTCTATACAAAATACGCATATGACGCCATGGGCCAGATTCTGAGTCTTATCAACTATGATCCAGACGATGTGGTACTTTCGCAGTTTGACTACGAATATGATAGCCTTGGTCGGCGTGTTGCCATGACAACACTCTATGGAACCTGGCAATATACATATGATGATCTTGGGCAATTAACAGCATGGGCGGATCCCGATGGACACCATGTTGAATATATCTACGACCCCCTTGGAAACCGAGTGACAGAAATTTCTGACGGTGTTCCATACGACTACACGACCAACGGTATGAATCAGTATACACAGGCTGACGATATCACCTACACCTATGGTGCCGATGGTAACATGCAGTCAAAGACGGACTCCACAGGGACGACAACTTACGAATACGATCCTGAGAACCGGCTCATCAGAGTGGAGGTTCCTGCTGGTGATGTCTGGGATTACATATACGATGGTCTGGGTAACCGAGTTGCCGTGATTGAAAATGGCATTGAAACACAATACGTCCATGATCCCATTGGCCTTGTTGATGTGGTCGGTGAGTATGCAGGAAACGGTAGCATGGCATCTCGTTATGTCCATGGTTACGGACTTGCCTCACGTATTGCCGATACAGGAGATGCAGAGTACTACTCGTTTGATGCACTCGGCAGTACCAGCGAGGTGACTGATGATTTAGGGCAGATCCTTAACAGCTATGCTTACACTCCTTTTGGTGAATCAATTCTCTCTTTTGAAACTGTATCGAATGCCTTTCAATTTGTTGGCGAATATGGTGTGATGCACGAGGGTAGCGGTTTGGATTTTATGCGGACTCGGTACTATGATTCCGACATTGGTCGATTCTTATCTGAGGATTTTATTGGCTTGCGAGGAGGAGATATAAATCTGCGGAATTATGTTTGGAATAATCCCATGATGTTAATTGATCCGTCGGGGACGTTGGGGGCTGAACCATCATTCGGCGGGACCAAAAATGGAAATAGTGGTATTTCATTTGGCATGCCAGATCTGGATCGAGGAATCTGGCATCAGTTTGGCGGAGACCAAGACCCTGATCCTGATTTTTTTGGTAGTGGGTTTAAAAGAGGACTCGAGGATGTGGCCGAAGGACATGACAGAGCAGCACAACCACGTATGAATGCAGACTATCAACCCAGAGTAATTCAGCCCTCAGAACCGGACAAACAGCCCAATGCAAATCCGAAAGGTCAGCCTCACGGTGATCCCTCCCCTCTCCCAGAACCGAGCAGGACTATTCATCTTCCTATACCTCCGGATATTGGTGATTCTGGTAGTGATCCAACTCCTGTCCCTTCCCGTGAAGCCGATCCAGACCCCGACCCCGATCCAGAAATCACCTTCACTCTTACTGTGAAATCTGAAGGTGGATATGGGGTAAGTATCAGTAGTAGCACAGTGCATGGTGGAACCACAGACTATTCGTTGGATGTTCCAAGTGGTAAAACTGTTATACTGACAGCACCCAAATATTTAGACATATGGACGCCTTTTCTGTCTTGGACCGGCACTGTTAATAGCACGAATGAGATTATTACCTTCAAGATGGATAGCGACAAGACTGTTACAGCCAATTATCTGGAAAATGATGAATTGTAACGTAGATGATAAAGGCCAAGCGGATGCCCGGGCATACTTCGTTACATTTGACTGGCAGAGTAAAGCCAGCTTTGGGTAGTCGAATATGTTCTGCTTGTTCTTGGTCTTCATGAGGCGACAGGCCATCATCTGGGCATCAGTGTACTGCTGATCTCTGCACAGTCCAGAAATTATCTCGGCGTCAATTTCGGCGTCAGTCTCAGTTCGATTTGTCTCCGATTTCAGTCCAATTGGAGTCTGGCTACAGTCCAAAACCAGTTTGTACGCCAAAAACACGCTTATAAAACGAACGGTAACAAGCACTTATAGACGTGATTTCGACCTCCCAAGCCAAAGATTAGAGGTCCAAATCCCCTCGAGGATGTTCAGGTAGTGGTATCCTCTCTGGGGGATTTGGGGGAGCAAACATAGGGGTAGATCAGTGTTTTGATGGTGTGTTTCACAAGATCGGGCAGTGTGCATGAATCTACGAGTTTAATCAGATCAACAGGGGAGAGGGGGGCAGAAATTCGCACTTTTTCGGGGTCCATGGTCACCTCTCCGGCCACCTTGGTGCCTACAACCTCACTATAACCAGAAGGCCCATTATCTACCAAATCAGTGAAAATGCTCACTTCTTAAGTTCTGCATTATCAAGGCATTAGGTGAGTCGAAAGTTTTCGTAACGGATTCAATGACTGATGGGGGCTCCATGACTTCTCGCTTCTTTCTCAAAATAGGTTCTTCTGTAGGTTGACTTTCGGATCTTGCCCCACACGGTGAAGATTGATTGTATTGAGTGTTTGGGTGGATTGCTGAAGCCGTACCCTAGACTGACTGCTTGAGTAGGGGGTGGGCAGCTCTGACAGATGAAATTGTAATGGAAGGTGTGCGATCTGTTACCCAAAAAGTCACTACCAGTGTCACTGCATCAATGCTCAACACCGCTGAATAATCATACCAAAGTGATTTCCTCTCCTTTTGCACCCAACGACCATGGTGGTCCTGGGGCTGTTTTCCTCCTTGATCGCCCTTGATACAAGGGTATAATCACCCTATGGTTATAAAATCAAATTTCCTATCAATAAATCTTTTTACGATTATCCCTAGCGCACTAAGCTTGTTATGTCTTGGGCTCTGTACGAGCGTGCAAGGGGCTGCTTACCCCAGTCCTTCGGATATCCCGTGGTCTGCCGGCTTGGATGGCTCCAGCGACGTGGAGGCTGCTTTTAATCATGCTCGCACGCTAGAGAACCAACAACTCGGAACAACGCTGCCCATGATAAGACTACCGGGGGGGTGGGATTCCATGGCCGATGATGTCAAGGCGGAATGGCTCATCGATTTGGAGCGCGTGAATAGAGGGATACAACCATTGGATGGGCTGGAAGCCAATGTCAATCAAGTGGCGCAGGATTACGCCCAGTATCAGTTGGATCATAATGTTATGGGGCATTTTGCCGATGGATTAGGGCCCTGGGAACGTCTCGAGGCAAATCTCGCCATTGGTGCATGTCATGACTTTCTCGGCGTCGCGGAGAATCTGGCCTATTTCTGGTCTTCCGCTGGTAGTATTAAACTGTCTATCGAACGTTCTGTGTACATGTGGATGTACGATGATAGCGGTAGTGGCTGGGGACATCGGGATACGATTCTGTGGCACCCCTACAAAGACAATAGTGGCCGTTATGGAAGCGAGGGCTTCCTTGGGATCGGCACGGCGAGTGGACCTCATAACGGTTGGCCCTATAGTAAGATCGTTGTCATGAATGTCTTCGATCCTTGCCCAAGCTGGGGTGCGGACCCGCTACCCTCCTTGGCGATTGACGATGTGAGCCAGAGCGAGGCGGATGGTGTCATGACTTTCACCGTGTCCCTCTCGTCAACCAGCGATGCCGAAGTCCGTGTGCACTTTAACACCCGAGATCAGAGCGCCTTTGCTCCGGGAGACTATGGTGGGACCAGTGGCAACCTTACGATTCCCGCAGGCCAGCGTAGTGGATTCATCTCTGTTTCTATTGTGGATGATACCAAGGAGGAAGGGGATGAGACGTTTGCGGTTGATCTAAGTGACGCCGATGAGGCGACGATTGCCGATGCCCACGGGATTGGGACGATTGGGAATGACGATGAGGAGGAGGATGACGATCAAACGGTACCGGTGATCCGACTTTTCGGAGCCAACCCCCTGACTTTGGAATTGGATGGAGATTATACGGAACCGGGATACCAGGCCACCGACGATATGGATGGAGATCTTACGGATCAGGTCATTGTTGACGCCAGCGCCATAGACAGCACCCGTTCGGGCAGCTATACCGTAACCTATCGGGTGGCCGATCGTGCGGACAATGTGGGGACAGCCACGCGGATCGTTCGGGTTGCGTCGGCCCATACCCTGACGATCGATTCCACGGCGGGCGGTGGTACAGATCAGGATGGCAGCCATACGATTAATCACGGTGATTCGATGACCATTACCCCCACGGCTGATACAGGCTATGGGTTCATGGGTTGGAGTGGCGATGCCTCCGGTTCAGATGATCCGTTGACTGTGGTGGTTACGTCCAATATGACAATCATTGCTAATTTTGAAGAAATACGTTTCCTCCAGGTTGATTCTGTGGCAGTCTTGGAAGGTGATATTACCAGTAACTCGGTGATTCTACGGGGCCGAATTTGGGATGATGCAGGTGATTCAAGCTGCATGGTTAACTTCAGGTATTTCAAGAAGTCGGATGGTTTTATGCATGGTATAAATACTGAGGAAGAATCCCTGGAGACGGTCAATGAGAAAAGCGAGTTTGCGCAATACCTGGATGGACTGGATCCAAACTGTACCTATGTGTATCAGGCTTGTGCACACAATTCAAAAGGTAGCGATATTGGCCGGTACATGGAATTCACCACCAAGCCGTTAAGTCCATTGGAAATCCTGTACGTAGATGCCCATGCCATGCTTGACCCTGGTCCCAATAATCTGACAGTGAGTGACCCGGACGAGGATGGCTCAGCAGCGCATCCCTTTGACTCCATCCAGAAAGCCATTGACGTGGCAGACGACCACGCCAAGGTGCTGGTAAGAGCAGGGCGATACATGGAATGCCTCCACTTCAGGGGCAGGCCCATTCATGTCGATGGCCTGGCGTTTAGTGACCAGGACTGGACGCCTTATCCCGTCATTGACGCCAATGACCAGGGTGTGGTCGTCACTTTCGATCAAAACGAGGATACCAATTGCATGTTGTCAGGATTTGTACTGACCAGAGGCAATGGTGATCAGGCCGCAGCAATAGCCTGTATGGGTAGCAGTCCTACAATCAAGAACTGCTTGACTGTAGGAAATCGTTGTATAGACGCTCAAGATCAGGCTGATTTCAATCAGGCAGTGGTTTACTGCGTAGACAGTAATAGCTTGTTAGAGAACTGCACCATTGCAGACAACTATGGCGATGCGGATGGATCGGGCATTTGTGTGACAGACTGCAACCTGGTTTTGGCCAATTGCATTATCTGGGGTAATGCCCCCGAACAGATTTGCGTGCTGTCTGACCATGATCCGATTATTTTAAACAGTAGCCAGGATAACGATCCATTATTCGCATTACCTGGCTATTGGACTGATCCAAGTGATCCTATACTGGCAGCCATAGAGCCTAATGTTTCCAATGCCATATGGCTGGAGGGTGATTATCATCTGATGTCTCAACACGGTCGATACGATCCTTTGATCAGCGACTGGGTCTTTGATGATACCACCAGCCCCTGTATAGACCTGGGTGATCCAGACCAGTCGGTCGGCCAGGAAACAAGCCCCAATGGCAATTGTATCAACGCAGGTGCCTACGGTGGCACCTGGATGGCCAGTCGATCTGAATGAACCGTTTCTTATGGTGATTAGAATCGTGTATCGAGATATTAGGCCGACGGCCGGTGGCGTCTCATATCACTAGGTTTGTCACTGGTAGTGAGCCTGTCTGTTTACATCCTATTTCTCCGTGACGCAGGTGTCATTATTTGCAGTGTTGGCACCTACAACTACACTACAACCCAAGAGGTTGTTATCGACCAAATCAGCGGGAATTCTCGATTCAAAAGCTCTTTAATATCAAGAGGTTAGGATGGCTGTGAAATTTTGCAACGTTTTCAATGTCTGTTGGACTAAGCGGCTTCGCCGCCTGACCACGCCGCTACGTTACGTCTCCTGATCATCCTGCCTCGATTTCCCTCTATCACCCATCCTCCATACAACCCGACCACAGGGGCCGGGAGTTTCTTAAACCCTATGTATGGAGGGCTTGCAGTCTATGAATCCAGACTATCAAGCATAAAGAAAGATTTTGAGACTAGACTATCCAAACTCGCTACCAATAATTGAGTATACAGTACCGCTAACAACGAAATTCATTGAGACCCCTCCACACATCAAAACGGCCATAATGACGACAACCACCAGGAGCTCAATCAGGGTAAAACCTCTTGTGTTTTTCTGAGGCATACGATCAATCCTCAGTCATTTTTTTCAGAAATTCATCGTGGTTCCAGCTGCGCTTGTCAAGCACCCATGGGACCACTGCAAAGCCGTAGAAGCCACCACAAATGCCCATTGATATGTTAATAAATGGGACAGCTTTGCTGGCCTTATTGTTTGTATGCTGATGAAAGGCACCAGTGTCAGATGGAGTCTTACCGAATTTATCCCAAATCAAGAGACCTTCCCCGTGGTGACAGAAGCAGGGGGGCATCAGAATTGGAATTTACGCAACGTCCTTCAGCCGATACCCTGTGATCCGTGTTCCTTTGAATAGGTATTGTTCGATATTCTTAGTGGGCTTCGCAGGGCCTGACCTTGACTTAAGCGTTAACGTAATTGCCTTGTTGTT
>CAZBTJ010000175.1:0-10585 GCA_964494325.1 uncultured Pirellulales bacterium | reverse complement strand
AAAAACTGAAAACCCAAAACTGTACACCACAGGGCTTTTTGCAAAAGTCCTGTTACTCATACACAGTATGTTTCTGTTGGCGGCTATTTCTCCTTGTGTTGCTGCTGACAACAATTATAGGATTCATTCAGACAGTGACCAGATCCATATTGTGGCAGGGGATTTGACCAGGACAATTATGATCAAGGGCCGAGATGTGTACACAACACGTATTGCCGTTGCCGGAGAAAATATGTTGGCAGCAGCAAATGAGTTGTCTTTTTGCCTAGAAAAAGCTGTGCCAAATCGTTGTCCTGTAGGGCTGGATCCTAAAACCGGTGGGTCCGTTACGGCGAAAACAACCATGTCTGATTTGACTGACGCGCTTAGTCTTGAAAAAGAAGGCGGTTCGGTTTCTACCGGACAAGTAACCTGGCAGGATTCCAGGGTATTCACCGGTAAAACCTGGGGAGGTGTTTTCAATCTCGTCAATCATAAGCTCACCCACCCCAAGCCCGGCATTAAACAGCTTATTATTCGCAATCGAGTACTCAATGATGCCACCCTGAGTGGTGTGGCAATAAATATCTATTATCAGATATATGATGGATACCCCGTTATACGCAAGTGGGTTGAAATAAATAATAATAGTTCAAATTGGATTAAGCTGAGCGATTTGGTCATAGATGATATTCAGCTTAAAGAGGAATTTCTAAACCGTACCTATCTCACCCCGTCCGAACGCGGCGCGGTTTCAAGCATTGTCGGCTTTAGCAATTCAAAACAAACGACCGGGGCACTCCTTGCTTCGGAGGTACCTTCGGCGCTTAGAATTATCAAAGATAACGGTGAGATGGGATACAACAAGGAATATTTCGAGTGGGTATTGGGGCCTTCTGAAAGTTTTGTTTCTGAGCCTGTCTTTATGTATGGGTATAGCGGAGACCTGGTTAAAACGATCTCTGCCGAATCCAACCCTTTGGACCGCGCTGTGGAGGGACCTTTCAAAAGGTTTCTTAAAGCACATGTAGGTGTCGCCGCAACCGACGTGGAGATACCTGCTCCGCAATGGGCGTCATGGTCTAACTTTGGGCCGAATATTGACGACGCGATGGTTCGCCAGCAGGCAGAGATTGCGGCCAGGGCCGGCTTTGTACTTTTCGAACTCGATGACGGCTGGCAAAAAGGAAGACTGGGTATAACGCCTGATCTTGAAAAGTTTCCCGATTTCTTATCGACATGTCAGTATGTTCGTTCCCTGGGTTTGGACATTGGGTTGTGGGTGTCCTGTTTCAGGCTGGGAGATTCCGACGATATCAAGGCTTTACCGAATGCAGCCAGCGTGCCGGAAATAAAGCGTCACCAGGGTGTCGCTATGAGTTTCTCCAGCCCGTGGAGCAGGTACTATGGCAATCAACTGGTTTACCTGCACGACTATTACGGCGCCACATATTTCAAACAGGATTTTACGAACATCAAATTTGGCGATTTTGCAGAGGGACACCATAGCAGAAGTAAGAAAGAATCTCTGCTTAGAGGGGTGCGCGGTTTGTTTGCATCGCAGGACATCCTTCGGCGGCAGGCGCCCGACGTGGCCAACCAGTTGACGCATGAGATCTATTGGGGCACCCCGGGTGTGCCCTGTGATCTGGCCATACTAAAACATGCTGTTTTGTATCATATCCCGCCCAATGATTACAGCGGCACCTTTCATTACACCAATCGGCGGCCCAAGGCAGACCCCGAGGCGCTCAGGCAAAGGTTGATCCAGGGCTGTGCCAATGCAAGACAGCGGTTTTATCTGCACAGGGGATTGCCTCTTGAGTGTATCGAATATTACGGCGCGGCCACCTACAACGGGAAGGGCAGTCTAACGCCTGAAGTTCAGGATAGGCAGGTTTGCAGTTGGCTCATGGGTGCTCCTTTGGTCTATGCAGGCGATCTGACTACCTTGACAGAAGAGAACATCAAAAGGTATCGTGATAGATTTGACATTGTTAAAAGGCTCAATAGAGAATACGATATCTATCGTCACTTCCAATACAGCGGCGTGCCGGCTCCGACAGACGCCGACTGGCACTGGTGGGGTAAACTCAATGAAAACCACGAAGGAGCGGTTGTGGTACTAAGAGGAAACGGCGGCAAAGCACAGCGTGCTGTCAATATCCCCTGGGTTCTTCCCAATAAGCGTTATCAATTGACGGCACTGTTTCGTGAAAAAGAACTGGGAACCTTCACCGGTTCGGATTTAATAAACGGTAAGTTAAAGATCACATTGCCGAAATACGGCCAGGAAATACTGGAAGTCAGAGAAACAAATGTTCATGCAAACTATTGACAATCGCAAAGAGGTTCAGTTTCAAAAAACAGTCAGATTGTGACATTGAGGAGAGGGAGGCTAAAATCCGGACGCCTTATGGACTTTCGAAAAGGAGGTATACCGATATGACACCATGCACCAAGAAGAGTGCCATCACGCATCGACCTATTTTACTGGTCATTTTTTTGACCCTTTCCAGCGTCTGTGCAAAGTCCGCACAGACGGTGGACTTCGCGGATTACGTGGATCCCTGGATTGAAAGCGACAAAAGCAGGTTTTTCTTTTTTGCGTCTGCTTGTCGGCCTTTTGGCATGGTCAATTTGAGTCCGGACAGCAGGATAGGTGCGACCTGGAACTCCGGGTATCATTACAGTGATCCGGATATTCTGGGGTTCAGTCACGTGCATGCCTGGATGCTCTCCGGCATCACCGTGATGCCTACGTCCGGATCTGTCGATCCCACTCAGGGCGTTGATGGGTGGAAGTCTTCCAGAAATAGCTCAACCGAAATTGTCGAACCGGGCTACCACAAGGTACGCTTGGACAAGTACGCCATTGGCGTGGAGTTGACCTCCACAGATCGGGTCGGGTTCTACCGGCTCACTCATGAAGACCCAGGGACATCAAAAATGCTGTTTAATCTCAGCGGCCATCTGGGACAGTCCACCATGCGGGATTCATACATCAAGAGAGTCAGTCACACCGAGCTGGAGGGATATGTCACCATGACTGGCAGAATCTGGGGGCCCCACAAGGTACGCCTCTATTTTGTGGCCAGGTTCGACACACCATTTTCTGACCTCAAGGGCTGGAAAGGGAAAGCTAATATGGGCAGTATTACCGAGAATTCCGGTGACGGTATTGGGGGACTGGTGGAACATCCTGTGGCGGCAGGTGACGTTCTGCAGATGAAAATTGCCATTTCTTACACCAGTATTGACAACGCGCGGTTAAACCTTGAAACAGAATTGGACCATTGGAATTTTAATCAGGTGAAGCAGGACTCCAGGGATGTCTGGAATGACTGGCTGGGCAAAATTGAGGTCAAGGGGGGGACAGAAGACCAGCGCATCAAGTTCTACACTGACCTGTGGCACGTACTGCTGGGCAGAAGAAAATTGAATGATGTAAACGGCATGTACCCCGACAATACCAGTTTCGGTATATACCCACACCAGATTGAAACAGGGACAACCGTCGTACGACAGCTCCCCTTGGGCAAGGATGGCAAACCACTTTATAACTTTTACAACTCCGATGCCTTTTGGCTGACTCAATGGAATGTCAATTTGGTGTGGGGCATGGCCTACCCCCAAGTATTGAATGAGTTTGTGAATTCCGCGATGGTCATGTACCGGAATGGAGGATTGCTTCCCCGCGGTCCCTGCGCCGGCGGGTACACTGGCATCATGACGGGGAACTCCGTGACGCCCTTAATCACAGGCGCCTACATGAAGGGTATCCGGGGATATGACGTTGAAGAGGCTTTTGAGGCCATGGTGGTTAACCACCGGCCCGGCGGCATGATGGGGCAACAGGCCAAATGGGCCGTTAACAAAGGGATTGACCTTGATTTTTATATCAATCATGGGTATGACACAAGCCCTGGCGGCGCGGGTACGACCCTGGAATATGCCTATCAGGACTGGTGCCTGGCCCAGATGGCAGCCAAGCTGGGTAAAACAGCTGAATACCATGAGTTTATGAAACGTTCGAACCACTGGAAGAACCTGTTCCATCCGGATCACAAGTTCATTTTCCCCAAGGACGAAGCAGGGCATTGGCGTCATACCAATCCCCTGAGCGGCCGCGGTTTTGTGGAGGCCAATGCATGGCAGGCCACCTGGTTTGTGTCCCACGACCTTCCCGGTTTGGCCCGGCTCATGGGGGGCAACGATGCCTTTACCGATAAACTCAATACCGCTTTTGAAAAGGCTTCTGACCAGAATTTTGTGTCGGGATACGGGTCGGGCACTGTGAGTTACGCAAACCAACCCGGCTGCTCCAACGCCCATCTGTTTACGTATGCGGGCAAGCCCTGGCTCACTCAGTACTGGGTACGCCAGGTCAATGAAAAGGCCTACGGCGGTGTCACGCCGGATCTGGGGTATGGCGGGCATGATGAGGACCAGGGTCAAATGGGTGGTGTCAGCGTGCTCATGTCAATGGGGTTGTTTTCAGTCAAGGGAACCTGCGGCCAAAATCCGATCTACGAGATCACCAGCCCCGTGTTTGACACCGTGGTGATTCATCTGGACAACCGGTATTATTCCGGCAAGACATTCAAGATTACAACGACGAACAATGCCCGTGAAAACATGTACATCCAGTCCGCCAGGCTGAACGGCCAATCCCTGAACAGGGCATGGTTTCATCATAGCCAATTGGCAGCCGGCGCACATCTGGAATTAACACTCGGACCAGAGCCCAATATGGCCTGGGGGAGCGATGACGGTGACATCCCAAATTCCAATTGATCTATACTACCGCACATGTCCGAAGCAATGGTTGAAATGGAAAGAAGAATCCACTATGAAACATTTAAAGGCTTTCACCCTCATTGAGTTACTGGTGGTGATTGCAGTCATTGCCGTATTGATGGGTATTCTCATGCCGGCTCTACGCAAGGCTCGCGAATCGGCACGCATGGTCTCGTGTGGCAGCAATCAGCGACAACTGATCCTGGGTTTATTGACGTACGCCGAGGGCAATGACACAAAACTACCGCCCAATCCGGGCAAAGACGGGGGGGGCTGGCACCGTCCGAATGACTTGAACTTCAGCAGTAGATTCTGGTCACAGGGTGTGATCACGGATGCGCAGGTTGCGTCTGTCAAGGACAGTTACCATTATGCCGGACGGTATCTGGGTGCCATTCTTAAAAACAGCGAGGTTTTCAACTGTCCGGTGTCCAAGATCCGTGACGATGCGGTCTGGCCGCCCTATGGCGCGGCCGAAGGGACCTATGGTGATTTCTATCGCAGTGGGCGTTTTGCTTCCCTGCCCTGTACCTATTCCCTGCTCTACAGCTTTGATGGATTCAAGTCCCTGGGCGACAAGCCCTTTGATGCGCCCAACCGTACTGTGGACAAGAATACGCTGGTCGTCCAGGATACCCTCATGTACCTCAGTGGCAATCCGGATTTGAGTTTCTCTCCGGATCCTGGGGAGTCATCCTATAGCTATCACAGCAGTCATTCTTTTCATGGTGGCCTGCACAACAAACCGTACTTTAGCCTGAAGCAGCAGAATGCCGATTTCACGGTCCTGCCTGCGGCGATGAACGGTCTCAAGCTGAACGCCGGGTATCTCGACGGGCATGTGGCAAAATTTAGTGCTACGGACAGCGTCCACTTCACCCACAACGGCCTGGCCCACAACTGGCTCACGTCAAAATATCGATAGGGAGGTGTTTCAAATGAGCGGACTACTTGATCTTCCAAACCCAGATAAACATTGCTTTACTGAGGAAACAAAGTATGAATAAGGACATGGGCTATTGTCAGGCTGTATTTGTTCTGTTTGTCATGTCTGTATTCTTGATGGATGTCCCTGTGTACGCGGAGTCGTCCGATTTCTATGCGCACTATACAAGGCTGGCATACGACGATGACAACAATACGGGGAAATACGCCGACATTGTCGTGACCCTGGGCCACAAGGGCCAACTGGTGTTCAGCCGTGAATACAGCTACCTGCCTTTTTGGCACGTGTCTGGGAAGAAACACTTTGTTCAAAGGGTTATCCCATTTATAGGTGACGGCCCTGCTGAACGTCCTGACAAGATCAACCAATGTTCCTATGTGCGTATCGTGGAGGACACCTCTGATAGAATCACCGTGCACTGGCGTTATGCCCCGGACCAGACACGCGACAGCTTCACGCGATTCAGGGAAACCTACTGCGGTGACATAGGACAGTATTATACCGAGTATTGCGACGAATACTTCACGATCCTGGCGGATGGTACGGTGTCCAGACAGGTCAAGACAGGCTGCACCAAGCTCGACGACTGGAATGATCCGGCCAATGTGATTACCCAGGCACTGCAGTTGACACCAAAGGGTATTACAGTCAAGAAGACCATGCCGGCCAGGCTGCAGCACCTGCCTGGCGAATCTGTTGAGGGGCCGGCCGTGATTGACAAGAGCAGTCAGCCTCCTGCGTTGTGGATGAGATTCGACGAGGGCTTGAAGCCGAATGGCCACACCACCCAAGAGAGTGTGCGCGGCACCCAATGTCAGATCACCGGCATGGACAGCTATTGGAGGGCGGGTGTGTCAGGCTCCAGTCTGTCATTCGATGGCTATACCAATAAGGTGATTGTACCGGGGTCGACCGTGCCCGACCTGCGCAGCGCGTTTACAATCCAGGCCTGGATTGCGCCGCAGGAGAACTCGTGGAACTGGGCTGGCATTGTGGATCGCGACCAGGACAAGACCGCCGGTTATTCCCTGGGCATGAATCATGTCGGGCAGATCGGGATCTACGCGTATGTGGACGGTGAATGGCAGGGGCTGATGAGCCACCCCAAGGCGCCGCTGCTGACCTGGACCCATGTCACTGCCCGGTACGAAGAGTCCTCGGGATTCTCCCTGTACTTCAACGGTGTGCTGGTCGGCCAGAAAAAGATATCCGGCCAGATCAAGGACGCCGAGGCCCTGGATCTTTATATCGGCATGGCCCATGAGAAACAGTTCCCGTGGGCCTATGAGCGTCAGATCACCAAACAGTTCCTGTCCCACATGGTGTTTAGCGGTCGGATCGATGAGGTCAAGATCTTTGACAGGGCCCTGAGTCCGTCGGACATCTATTCAGACTATCTTTGCTCCAAACCCGAGGTCACGAAACCCCTGCAGTACTGGGTGCTTCCGGCCGGACCAGTCAAGGTGGATGGGTTCGGCGCCTTCTATACAAAACTTGAATGCAGTCCTGAATGGGATGGGCTCTGGCGTGTGGGTAAATATGCGGACATTGTGGTGGCCTTTGACGACAAGCCCTGTAGGTTTGTGTTCTGGCGTGGGACCAATTACCTGCCAAGCCTGGTCAGTGAACCAGGACCGGCCGGTATCTGGATGAGTGACCAGAGCCCGGAAAACTACACGGACGAGTGCTTCGAGCACATGTCTGACAAAATTTGTCGCTTTTCACATGTGCGTCTGATCGAGAACACCGACGCTCGGGTCGTGGTGCACTGGCGCAACACCAGTGTGAGTATCAGCTACGACTGGATGGAAGTCGATGAGAACGGCTGGGGTCTATGGACAGACGAATACTGGACCATCTACCCGGATGCCACGGCCGTACGCTATCAGGTCAGCAGGCGGCTCAAGGACCTGCCTGCCCAGACCCAGCAGAACGAACTGATGAGCCAGCCGGGCACACGCCCCGAGGACAACGTGCCGTATGATTCTGTCACACTGTCCAACCTGGACGGTGACACAGAGACCTGGAACTATTCCGTGGGCCCAACATTCCTGAACAGCCCGCCCATTGAGGGCAACAAAAACCTGGTGTACACGAACATCAATGCCGAGTACAAGCATTTCAACATTGGCGAGGTCGGGTCCTGGTGGAAGCGGTACAGTCAATGGGAATCCATGCGCATGGCGTACGGCCACTCCAAATACAATGCATGGAACCATTACCCCTTCGGCCTCCTACCCAGTGACGGTACCGTGGCCACGGGCAAAGACAGGGTGACTTCTTCGTGTCTGGGCACACTCTACGGCCTGGAACACCTGCTGGAGGACGGCAGAACTGAGCTATACAACATCTATGGCATGACCGATCTGCCGGCGACTGAGCTCAAGACGTTGAATCGGTCCTGGAACCAACCGGCTGCAATGAGGTCCCTCAAGGGTGGCACCAGCGATGGCTACGACAAGCGGCAGCGCGCCTATCCCATCACAAGACAAATGGATACGATTGTGTTCAACCTTGATGCGTCAAAAGATAACCCCGTATTGAACCCGTGCTTTGTGATCAAGCAGTGGGGCAGTGACTCTGCAGCCCGTGTCGAGATCGATCAGAAGAATCAAACAGGTAAGCACGTACGCCAGGGCATCATCCGGGATACGGACGGAACCCGAACCAGAGTGATCTGGCTTGAGCAGACCACGACACAGAACACAAGTTATAAAATACAGTAAAGCAGGCTTAGTTCAATTATGCCTGTACTCAGATAAAAGAGAACGAGACAAATTTTGATTTTTGATTTTTGATTTTCGATTTTCGATTTGTGGAATCGCTTTGCGATGCTGATTGGATTGAGGCAAGCCACTGCGATAGCGTATTAGGCAGTTCCACGCAGTGGTTCTGTCAATCTAAAATCACCAATCCAAAATCACCAATCCCAAATAGTCTAACGAGTCAATCTTGAAACAGGTCATTAAACAGGAAAGCAAAAGACATGGCGGAAACTACAATCATGACAGGACATGAGCGATTGACCTGTGCACTGGAGCACAGGGAACCTGACCGCATCCCGTTCGATCTGGGCGGGACCATGGTGTCCGGCATTAACATTAATGCGTTGAAGACGCTCCGTGCACATCTGGGCCTTGAAGCGCCGGCTGAACTGGCCGATGAGGTCACTCAGATGGGCAGGACGCAGGATGATCTGGCCGATGCGTTGAACGTCGACGTCCGACATGTGCGTCCCATGCCTGCTTCCCAACCGGGGCTCACCAGGCATCTCGGCGAGAGGGATGGGTATGACCGGTTGATCGACGAGTTCGGCATGGGCTGGCAGATGCCCATGCCCCACGGCCACTACTATGATCTGTTCCGCAGCCCCCTGAACAAGGCGCGCACCGTCAGGGAAATCGAAGACTATCCGTGGCCCGATCCGCTTGATGATGCCAGGTATGTGCGTATGAAAGAGCGGGCCGATCATGTGGTGTTCAACGAAAGAAGAGGGTACGTACTGGGACGCATGAGCTCGGGCATGTGGGAGCATGCCATGTGGATGCGCGGGTATGAACAGTTCTTCATGGACATGGCCATGGATCAGAAGATGGTGCACGCCATCATGAGCAAGATCCTCGAGATCAAGATGCAGTACTGGGGCAAGGCCCTGGACACGGTGGCCGAGAATGTGTTGGTCATCTCCTGTGCCGATGACCTCGGTGCCCAGGATAGCCTCTTGGTCTCACTCGACATGTATAAAAAGCTCATCTGGCCCTATCACAAGAGACTCTTCGAATTCATCAAGACACGGGCACAATCCAAGGTGTATATCTTCTTTCACAATGACGGCGCCATCTATGAGACACTGCCCCTGCTGATCGAGGCAGGTGTGGACATCATGAACCCGTGGCAGGTCAACTGTAAGGGCATGGATGACACGGCCAAATTCAAACGCGAATTTGGCAGGGACTTGACCATCTGGGGCGGCAGTTGTGACACGCAGAACGTCCTGCCCTTTGGCACGCCCCAGGCCGTCCGTGACGAGACGCAGCGCAGGATCGAGGAGCTGGCGCCGGGCGGCGGTTTCGTGTTCGCCCCCATCCACGTGATCCAGGGCGCAGTGCCCCCGGAGAACATCATGGCCTGGTGGGAGACCCTGCAGACTTATGGCGTTTATAGTTAATTGGCCGGAGACCGGAAGTTTGAAGTTCAAAGTTTGAAGTGAGAAAGCCAGTGGCCGTGGTGTGAGCCAAGGTAGAAAGGCTGAAGGATCTTTGAGGGCTGAGGGCTGAGGGATGAAACCTGAGGGTATGTTAAAGGGATGAAGGATGAGAGGTGAAAGCTGAGTAGTGAAGAAGGCTTACGCCTCGGCGACAGCGCTTCAGGCTTCAGGCTTCAGGCTTCAGGCTTCAGGCTTCAGGCCTCAGGCCTCAAGTTTCAAGTTTCAAGTCTCAAGTCTCAAGTCTCATCCCTTATCACAACCAGCAACCAACAACTGCTTTATAGCCGCAAAAAAACGCAAAAGGCACAAAACGAAAAAGCGTATTCAACAGAAAGGACCACCGGCCCATTCGCCCTGGCTCTGCCCATAAAACTGGTTGTCATAGCGAACGAAGTGCGGCAATCTTCCATTGTTTAACATTTAAAGCGAGGGTGTCCCGAGCGAAGGCACAGTGCCTCCAAGTAAGAACAGCCGCATTCTGTGGAGATTTGGAAACACTAAGTTATAGGTTAGGGGTGACTCTGAGTAGTGCTCAAACCAGTCATTTGTGGGATCAATACTAGAATATCCAGAAAACATCCACATAATCTAAAAAAAAATATTCTCGCACACCCTCCGAACACATTGTGTATACTCACCTCTTGACAAAAAGA
>CAZBTJ010000174.1:0-10618 GCA_964494325.1 uncultured Pirellulales bacterium | reverse complement strand
AGTTTAGAGTCCGGAGTGAATTTTGGCTTAAAGGTACTGGGGACCACAGCATCTGTCAATTTTTTTTTCTTTGAATTGACTCTTCAAAAGTGTTAGTGTCTTATTTAGTATAATGACTTATGTTATGTTTAAAGTAAATGGCCAGCTGCTTTGGTGGCAGGCTTTTTTTTATAGGTGCCTTCAGAATGCGCCATCACAGTACGTTTCTGATTGGCCAATTTGAGTAAATACTATGGGTAAAAAGAAAAAAGCTGCAGGCCTGGGTGGGTATTTAGAGTTTGAAGAAAAGATCGCAGATCTGGATCAGCAGATCAATGAACTAAAGCACCTCAGTTTACTAAAGGGCATTGGCTACTCGTCTGAAATCCGAGGCTTACAGCGTGAACGCGTCACGGAACTCAAACAGGTTTTTTCCAGCTTATCTGCCTGGCAGACTGTCCAAGTCGCCCGGCACCCCAAACGCCCCTTGCTGGGAGATTACCTGGATCTCATGGTCAAGGATTTTCGTGAACTCCATGGAGACCGGAATTTCGGCGATGATAAGGCCCTGGTCACAGGTATCGGCCAGATTGCACGTAATAAGGTAATGGTCATTGGCCAAAACAAGGGTCGTTCCACCAAAGAAAAAATCGCCTGTAATTTTGGCAGTCCCAATCCAGAAGGCTATCGCAAGGCCCTGACCAAGATGCGATTTGCTCAGAAATTTGGCCTCCCCATCGTGACATTCATCGACACGCCCGGTGCGTATCCTGGCATAGAAGGGGAAGAACGTGGGCAGGCTCAGGCGATTGCTGTCAACTTGGCTGAAATGTCACGATTGAAAGTACCCATTATTTGTATCTGTATTGGGGAAGGCGGATCTGGGGGTGCCTTGGGTATTGGCGTGGGTGATCGTATGGCGATGCTTGAATATGCTTATTATTCTGTGATCTCACCAGAGGGTTGTGCCGCCATTCTGTGGCGTGATGGATCCAAGGCGTCAGAAGCGGCAAAGGCCCTGAAGCTCACAAGTCGTGATCTTCAAGAATTGGGGTTGATAGATACCGTTATCCGGGAACCTGTGGGCGGTGCGCATCGCAATGTCCATGACACCGTGTACAATGTTGAATCTTACATCGCTCGTACGCTGGCAGAATTGCATCGTACTGACACAAAAAAACTGTTGAATGCTCGCTACAAAAAATGGCGAGCATTGGGTACAAACTTTACGATGCAGCTCTCGTCTTTGCCCAAATCTGCGGCTGCTTTCAAAATATCAGAAAGAGCAAAACCACTCAAATCAAAGCTGGCCCCTGCCAAGCTGTAGCCATTTTTTCAATCAGGCGTTCATGATCAACAAACATCAGCTAGCCACAAGACTCTTTGCCTTATTTATTCATGGATTTCTTGAATTGGTCTATAGAACATGTCGCCTAAGTGTGTCTGATTTAAATGCAGTCGAGAACCACGTATTAGAAGGCAAGAATATCTTTGCCTTCTGGCACGGCAAAATGTTGTACCCCATTTACTATTACACGCGTAACATCAAGACGGTCAAATCGGCCATTTTGATCAGTAAAAGCAAAGACGGAGATTATGGAGAAGCCCTGGTGAAACGCTTGGGCCAAACCTGCGTAAGAGGCTCCAGTAGCCGAGGTGGACTCAAAGCGTTGCACGACTTGTCCAACCTGCTGGCAGAGAACAGCAATCTTGCACTGACGCCCGATGGCCCTCGTGGCCCTGCTTTTCGTGCTCAAGTGGGGATTATCAAGCTGGCCCAATATTCTAATGCGGTGATCATACCCACGACCTACAATGCCTCACGCAAGATCACACTGAAGAGTTGGGACCAGTTCATTATCCCCCTACCGTTTAGCCGAGTGCATCTTGCATTTAGTGAACCGCTTGTCGTTCCCTTGGAGATCAACAAGAAGGACGTTGAAAAACTCAGACAATCTCTGGAAGATACCTTGCTGCGTTTGGATGAGGAATGCAAGGAAGAACTCGGTCTTTAAGTTTCCCTAAAACTGAGGGACCTTTGATTTTGAATTACCCCGCCTCAACACGTCTGAGGATCAAACCCTTTTTCAATAGCCTGAATTTTACTGACCCGACGTTCATGGCGTCCTCCACTAAATTCGCTACTCAGCCAGGTTTCCACCATTTTACGTAGCATGACCTCTCCACTCTGGTCCGCACCAAAACACAACACATTGGAATCATTGTGAACCCGTGACACACCGGCCGTAAACTCATCATGACACAAGGCTGCACGCACACCATCAATTTTATTGGCAGCAATACACATGCCAATGCCCGTGGAACAAATCAAAATGCCCCGATCCACTTCATGCTTGGACACGCTAATTGCCGCACGATAGGCAATGTCAGGATAATCCATCGGGTGATTGTCATGAGTCCCCATATCTACGAACTCGTGTCCCATCTGAGCCACAATAGACTTCACGATTTCCTTGGCGTCATAACCTCTGTGATCGCTTCCAATTGCAATCTTCATATAGCAAGCTCACTTAATCTTCTCTTAATAGCATTCTCAATTTGACTAGCACATGCCCTGTACACAGCCACAGGCTGCCCCACAGGATCAACGATATCCCCCTCAGCATCCAGTACGGCACATCGCTGTGATGCATCAGGAAATAAAGCCAATACCGTGTCGCGATGAAAACGCGTCATTGTAAAAATAAAATCACTCTCCTCAATTACAGAGGTGGTGAGTGATTGACTTTGATGACTGACGATATCAATGTTTCTATCACTACAAGCCACTACTGCGGCGTCACTTGCGGGCATACCATCCATGCCTATGATACCCGCAGACAGGATTTTATATCCCAAATCAGGCGAATCGTCAATCTCTTTGCCAGAAAGATGTTCTGCTAATATCTGCCGGGCAATGCCTTCAGCCATTGGACTACGACAGGTATTGCCAGTACACACAAAAAGAATTTGTATGCGTGCCATGTCGTTTATGGCTTTCTCAGAAATAAAGCCTTCTCGCAAGACACCTACCCTTCCTGTGCGACCTATCTTCACGACCGTACTGCTCTGTTTGAGCACACACGGCCCACCGTCCAAAACCAAATCGATATCATCCTCCAAGGCGTAACATACCTGATTTGCATCGACAGCCGGTTTTTGACCCGTTTTGTTTGCACTGGGCGCTACCACTGGACAAGTTGTTTTAGCCAGCAACACTTGGGCCACCCGATGATCAGGGCATCGAATTCCCAGTGTGTTGTCCTTGCACAGAATCCCATATGCGTTTTCTCCGAGCCATCCCTTGACATAATCCTGGGTCGGTTTTGTGAGATCAAACACGAGTGTTAAGGGGCCAGGCAAGGCTTCTTTCGCCAATTTGGACGCCCTGAGAGATGTCAAATTCAGAAAACCCTTTAATTTCGATGTGTCGCCAATATGCAGGGTATAGTGTTTATCTGATGTTCTTCCTTTAATTTGATCCAGTTTTTTGATCACGTCTTCACTTGCTTTGCAGGCGATGCCATACACGGTTTCCGTGGGAAATGCCACCAGGTCGCCAGCTTCGATACGTTTGGCGGCCAAACTCAAAACCTCATCATTTGTGACATCATTTTGTGACAGTCGCTCTATGTTCATGCCAGGAGCATACAATAAGCCAGGAAATTTGGCAAGTCGAGACCAGGCAATCTCATGGGGTCAAAATCGCATGTTATGCATCTGTTCCCCCCTGTCGCCTATGGGCTTAGTGTTTGGGACGCTGAAAATAGGTTGCAAAAACGGCAATCACAGATATACTCAACTGGCTCAAATTGGTGAAAGGACTAAAAAGAATGCCAAAAAACGACAAAGATATCAAACAGATTAAAGAGCTGATTGAGATCATGAAGGAAAACGATCTCGTTGAGGTAAAAATTGAGCACGGTGATGATAAGCTCAGTCTGAAAAGGGCCCACGAGCAGACGTCCATGCCCTACATGGGGATGCCAATGGCTCCCAATTCAACTGGCCCAGCTCCGGGGCCATCGGATGGCTTGAGCGAGGTTGATGATGGGCTGATTGATATTCCGTCCCCTATTGTGGGCACATTCTACGAAGCGCCGAGCCCTGATTCGAGTGCCTATGTCGAAATCGGCACCCATGTTAGTCCTTCTTCTGTGGTTTGCATTATTGAAGCCATGAAGGTTATGAATGAAATCAAGGCGGAAGTCAATGGCACCATTGCGCAAGTCCTCCTGACCAATGGCCAAACCGTAGAGTTTGGACAGCCTCTGTTCAAGGTCAAACCCAACTAAACACGAGGGAGGGTTTAATTCAGATCGTTGTTCGACTTCAGAACAAAACTGTGTGATTGAAGGATTGTTATGCTATCTAGAGTTCTAGTTGCAAATCGCGGTGAAATTGCGTTGCGTGTTATTCGTGCTTGCCGGGAAATGGGTATTGAAACTGTGGCTGTGCATTCTGAAGCAGACAGTCATGCCTCCTATCTCAAAATGGCGGATGAAACCGTGTGCATTGGGCCAGCTGATTGTGCACAGAGTTACCTCAATATCCCCCGTATCATAAGTGCTGCAGAGGTCACGGATGCCGAAGCCATTCATCCGGGTTATGGTTTTCTCGCAGAGAACATTGAATTTGCTCAAATCTGCAAAGATTGCGGCATCCATTTTATTGGCCCTAGCGTTGAAGCAATGAAACTACTTAGCGACAAGGTCGCAGCTCGCAAAGCAGCCATGGGCGCCAAAGTCCCTGTGGTGCCCGGTTCAGAAGGCACCATTGATGATGTGGAGACTGCGCTTAAACTGGCCCACAAAATCGGCTATCCGGTCATTGTCAAGGCCGTGGCTGGTGGCGGTGGCCGCGGTATGCGTGTGGCCCACAATGATATTAGTCTGCGTAACGGATACAGCGCTGCGCAAGCTGAAGCTCAGGCCGCATTTGGCAACGGTACGGTCTATCTGGAAAAGTTCGTCCAGGAACCCAGACATGTGGAAGTTCAGGTCATGGCCGACAATTTTGGCAATGCGATTCACTTCTTTGAGCGTGACTGCTCGGTACAACGCCGTCATCAAAAAATGATGGAAGAATCTCCCTGCCCGGTTCTGGATCAAGAAACTCGGACAAAGCTTTGCGAGTCAGCACTGCGCCTTATCCGTGAGACCAAATACTTCAGCGCTGCCACTGTTGAGTTTCTTTTGGACAAGGACAATAACTACTATTTCATTGAGGCCAACACACGAATCCAGGTTGAGCATCCCGTCTCTGAAATGGTGACTGGCCAGGATCTCATCAAATGGCAACTCAAAATCGCAGGCGGAGAAGCCATTAATATCACCCAAGATGACATTAAATTGAACGGTGTGGCCATTGAATGCCGTATTAATGCCGAAGATCCCGCTAACAACTTTGCGCCCTGCCCAGGCCCTATTGAAAAATACATGCCACCCGGCGGCTTTGGTGTGCGTGTTGATACGCACCTGCATCAGGGTGCCACAGTGTCGCCGTACTATGACTCCATGATCGCCAAAGTTATTGTTCATCAACACACACGTGAGGAAGCGATTTCCACGATGCAACGGGCCTTACAAGAATTCGAAATTAGTCCTATCAAGACAACCATTCCAGCCTGCCTGGAGATCTTATCACATAATCTGTTTGTCAAAGGCGAAATAGACACAGGATTCATTGATCGGACGTTTTAGCAGAATGAACGTTCAAAAAGATAGCCAAACAGCTGATCTGCTCTACACTTCTCTGGCAATAAGATCTTCGTAGGTCTCGCGTCTTGAAATCACCTTGAATTCACTGCCACTGACCAAAACTTCTGCGGCACGTCCTCGGGCATTGTAATTGCTGCTCATGCTAAACCCATAGGCCCCAGCGGTGAACACAGCCAAAGCCTCACCTCGAATGACAGGTGGCATGGGCCAGTCCTGGGCCAGGAAATCGCCGCTTTCACACACCGGTCCAACCACATCAACCGCCTCCGTATTCTCAAACAACAGACTTTTGGTGCGGCGCATTGGTGTAAACTCGGGTGTTACCCGGGTCGGCCAGATAAAGTGGAATGCCTGGTAAAGAGCCGGACGAATCAGGTCATTCATCGCAGCATCCACAATGACAAATTTCTTTTGACCTGCCTCTTTGGAGTACAGAACCTGTGTGAGTAAAATGCCTGCATTTGCGCAGATACTTTTTCCCGGCTCAAGAATCAAACGTAAGTCTTTGTTTTTTAGAAGCGGAACAAGCCCCTGGGCATAATCTTTAGAAGATGGCACGGTACCCGATTCATATTCAGCCCCATACCCGCCGCCAAGGTCAAGTGTTTCTATTGTATGACCCTTTGAACGCAATGTATCCACCACTGGCAGTATCTTCTTGACCGCATTGACATACGGATCAATGGTATTGCCCCCTGAGCCCAAATGAACATGAATACCGCACAAAGAGAGTGCCCCATTGCCTGCATAGTGATCAAAGGCGTCAATGGCCTGTTTGATATCAACACCAAACTTGCTCTCTTTTTTTCCCGTTGTAATATACGCATGTGTTTTGTAATCAACATCAGGATTGATACGCAAAGCTGCTTTAGCTGTTTTTCCATGCTTTTTAGCCAGACAAATTAAATTCTCCAGTTCTGCCAAGGACTCGATATTAAAATATCCAATATCCGCATTTAACGCTTCAACAATCTCACGATCAGTCTTTCCCACACCGGCAAACATGACCTTGCTCAAATCCCCGCCAGCCTTTTTCACGCGATACAACTCACCGCCACTGACGATGTCAAATCCACTCCCTGCCTCGGCCATCAACTTCAATATATGGATATTTCCACAGGCCTTCACAGCATAGCAGACAGTGGTATCAATGTCCTTATAGGCCTCCTGAATCTTTGTAATATGATCCCCAAAGGTGGCTTGACTATAGACATATACAGGTGAGCCAACTTCTTTGATGATGCGATCAACCTCTACTTGTTCTGCAAACAAAACGCCATTTTTGTATTTAAAGTGATCCATAGAAATTCTCAATCAAAAACAGTATTCTTAAGCTTGTTCCTACCACAATGGGTTCAGTATAGACAAAAAAAACGCATTTGCAAGGTCTGGCTGCAATTTCGCATTGCGCAATATAAAACGAAACAAAAAAGCCAGGTAACCAATAGTATTACCTGGCTTTAGGAGGAGGGTGATGAAAAGCTCTATAGTTCTTTGGGGAACATGCACCTCAGATGTGATAAAAGCCGATTTAATCTGCCAAAATTTGTACTGAAAATACAGGAAGGAATTCGCGTCCGTGCGATTCCTGGCACTACTTTGCCTTTCCTTCCCATATGACTTTAGCAGCTCTAAATCAGAGCTATCGAATATCGAGATTAAGTTGTAGCCATAGTCGATGTTTTGACACAAATGAAAGAAACGCCTTGAAGCGAATATTCAAGTAGAGTTTTGAAAGTGACATCAGTAACCAATTAAGCATGTATCGACACCACCCTCGCATGCGCACATTTTACAGACGCCATTAAACAATGAGCTCAGTTACTTACAAGACTTGATTTAACCAGGCTGACTTGACCATCCGTGTCATCATCACTCTGTATGCCTCCGTTCAAAAATGACCCCTCATTCCATTTTAATCCAAAAAATGTAACATCCTATTGCATTCTCGATTTCTTAATTTGAAAATACGTGAACGCCCGATATTCGTCAAGCGAAAAATCAGAACTTTCGTAATACTTTAGCCAAGTGAAGCACTTAGCCAAAGTGGTTCAGGATTCACGGTTCCAAGTTCACATTAGTTAGCCGGATTTCTCCTCAATCATAGCCGCACATGCGCCAACAGCTTGACAAGGTGGCTTCCATTCATAAGGCCAAAAGCGGCTGATAGACCTAGACTCCTTGACTTAGGAACCTAGCCGATGCCTTGGTCCCCTTCATGAAGTTGGCCAGGCTGAAATGCTCGTTCGGGCTATGCGCACCATCGCTGTCCAACCCCAGTCCCATGAGAACGACTGGACAGCCCCAGACCTCAAAAAAGGTACTTACCACCGGGATTGAACCGCCTGTTCGGATGAAAACAGGCTCGTGATCAAAGCCATGCTTCAATGCACCCTTGGCCAACTGCATCACGGGCGTATTTACATCAAATACGACGGGAGGCCCTGCACCCGTGTAGGTCAAGTCTAATGAGACGGTTTCAGGGCAGAGACTCTCAAGAAAGTCAAAAATTCGATCTTTTACTAGGTCTGGCGTCTGCCCTGGCACCAGGCGAACACTGATCTTGGCTGTGGCCGCACTGGGTATGATGGTTTTGGAGTGTTGACCCTGGTAACCACCATAAATACCGTTGACCTCAAATGTTGGGCGTGCCCAAAGACGTTCCAGCGTGCTGTGCTTGGAATCGCTGATGATGGCCGGTGCCTGCACTTCCTCTCTTAAAATGTCGTCGTCAAACTGAAGCTGCCTTATATTGTCAACCTCCCATGGCGTGAGAGGCAAGACATCGTCATAAAAACCGGGAATTAAAATCTCGCCCGTCTGAGACACGCACTGGCCAATGATATGCGACAGTATAATCGCCGGGTTGGCCACGGCCCCTCCATAGCCCCCTGAATGCAGATCAAATCCAGGCCCCTTCACTGTCATTTCAAATGTGATAATCCCACGAAGACCGTATGTAATTGCCGGTATCTGTTCATTAAACATATCACCATCTGAAATCACCAAAACATCTGGCTTCAGCGCCTTGCCCGCCTCCGATCGAACAAATCGAGCCAACGCTTCGCCTCCAGATTCTTCTTCCCCCTCAAGCAGAAAGACCACATCACAAGGCAATTCACCCTCAGTCTTGATTAACGCTTCAATGGCCTTGACATGGGCAAAAAACTGCCCTTTGTCGTCTGTGGCACCCCGTGCATAAATCACGCCATCCTTTTCAACAGGCTCAAATGGGCTGGTTTTCCACTGGTCAATCGGGTCTTCAGGCTGTACATCGTAATGCCCATAGATCACGATGCAGCCTTGCTCAGTTCCCTTGGCCCGTGCAACCACAATGGGTTGCCCCCCTTGGTCCACCAATTCGGAGACCAGGCCCAGGTCAGCCAAATGCCCCTGAACCCACTGGGCACATGCCTGGGTATCGGCATCATGACTCTGCTGTGCACTGACCGACGCAAAACGAAGCAAATCCTTGAGTTCTTCAACAAACCGATCCTTGTGCTGATCGATATACGCATCAATAGTCTTTGTCATGATGAATCCTTTGGAGCTTAAAGAAAAGGGCCTACGAATCGTCATAGGCCCTTTGTATCACTGATATGTATGGTACTGCAAGACTCGTTTAGTTGCGATCCATCGCGTTGAGGTCTTCGAAAGCAACCTGCAGGCGAGCGACCATTGAAGCTTCGGCTTCACGAATCCACTTTCTTGGATCGTAAAACTTCTTATTGGGCTTGTCTTCACCATCAGGATTGCCGATTTGACGCTGCAGATAGGCTTCATTGGCCTTATAATACTTCATAACACCTTCCCATGTGGCCCATTGGGTGTCTGTATCAATATTCATCTTGATGACGCCATAGCTGATCGCTTCGCGGATTTCTTCGCGTGTTGAACCTGACCCACCGTGGAATACAAAATCAACAGGATTTTTCGCCGTTTTGAATTTCTCCTGGATATAGTTTTGAGAATTGAGCAGAATCTTGGGGGTCAACTTAACATTACCAGGTTTGTACACACCGTGTACATTGCCAAATGAAGCTGCAATCGTAAACTTGTCACTGATTTTTCTGAGACGCTCGTATGCAAGTGCCACATCTTCTGGCTGGGTGTAGAGGAGTGAATTGTCAAGTTGGGTATTATCCACACCATCTTCTTCGCCACCAGTGCACCCCAATTCGATTTCCAGCGTCATGTCAATCTTGCTCATACGCGCCAGGTAGGTTTCACAGATTGAAATATTTTCTTCAAGTGATTCTTCAGACAAATCAAGCATGTGTGAACTGTAAAGAGGCTTGCCAGTCTTCGCAAAATGGGCCTCACCAGCATCCAGCAGTCCATCAATCCAAGGTAGAAACTTCTTTGCAGCATGGTCAGTGTGCAAAATAACAGAAACGCCATAGGCCTCCGCCATGCGGTGCACATGTTCAGCACCAGCAACCGAACCCAAAATACTCGCTTTCAGCCCGTCGCACTTAACGCCTTTGCCCGCATTAAATCCGGCGCCGCCGTTTGAAAACTGAATAATGACTGGGGAGTTGGCTTTGGCGGCTGCTTCAAGCACCGCATTGATCGAACTGGATCCCACGACATTGACAGCAGGCAAGGCAAAACCATTGGCCTTAGCCACAGCAAAGACATCCTGGACGCCCTTGCCAGAAACCACACCAGGTGAGACCACACCATGTATCTTGTTTGACATCTGATTCTCCTTTATGTTGAGGCGTAACCTCAATAATCTATTGTTCTGGGTATCTTGTTATCAAGACACGATTAAAGTTCAGTAGTATAAAGCGGTCTTTCAAAATGATCAACAATAGAATTTTGCGGTTCGTTCTGTCTCAACATAACCAGTTGACAGTAACCTGGTTATTAAACACATCAAATTGAATGTGAGACACGCTGTGATGGCTAGCCTC
>CAZBTJ010000173.1:0-10648 GCA_964494325.1 uncultured Pirellulales bacterium | reverse complement strand
AAAATACCACGCTCATAGGAACGCGCAGTCGAAATTAACAGAATTACCCTTGGGACCCGTCTCATGAAATTTAAAATAACACACTCTTAGAATCCAAGCCATGGATTAATGCCGGAAGTTTTTGCATTATTGAGACATGGGCAGAGGAAGTTTGAAGTATGAAGGGTGAACAACATGAGTTGTGTCTGTGATTGTACAGCTTTTGGGATTCTAACCAGAGGCCGGTATATGTTTTCTGCAGTCCGTAGGATTGATACCGGTTTCACGTTTGAATTGACGACTAAAGAAGCATACGTCTTTGTATCCGGTTAATTCGGCAATGCGGCCTATAGAATAGCTAGAGGCATGCAACAGGCCCTTGGCCGCTTCAATCCGGGCGTGTACAATGAAATCCTGGGGCGAGATCCCGCTGATTTGTTTGAACAGGCGGGAGAAGTGTCGACGTGTGCAATTGAGCTGCCCGGCCAGGTCTTCCACGCTATAGCATTTTTCCGGATGGGTGCGGATTTTGCGACATATTTCGTCGATAAGAACCGCCTGTTGGCGTTTATATCCATGCTGCTGGGCTTGCCGGTCTTGTTGACTGATTTCAGCCAGGCAGGCTGCAAGCCAGATGTTGGTCTGATCGGTTTGTGACGCATGCCATGATTTCTTCAGACGTTCGAGCAGGTGGATAAAAAACTCCAATTGTTGGATACGACGGTGAAGCCTGACATCGGGCGGATTCACCACATGCCCGTCCATGTCCAGATAATCAAAGTGAACTGCGACTACGACAAGTGGATCTTTGGGATTATGATGTGCTATATAGTGATTATCTCTGCGCAGAATAAAACAATCTCCGCTTGACAGGTTGAAGGTTGTTTGTGGTGTCTCCAGGGTTCCTGTTCCCTGTAATACCATCCACAGGTCATAATTCCAAGTACAGGGATTAACATACCCGGGCCACTCGGAACAGCCGCGTGTTTCCCAGGACCAATCCAGAGCACAGTAGAACCACCCAACACGACTGACATGTACATATTGTCCAATCATGTCCCTATAATACAACTAAATGTGTTCTTTGTCTATGGCATTGATTTCTGCTCTCAGCTAAAATAGGATCATGTTGATTGACTTGATATCTTCTGATGAATTGGGATTGCGACTAGATGCCAGTAATGAATACCACCCATAAAAGATGTGATTGAAACGATTTTGGCTCGTGAAGATCCCGGACAGTTTGCCTATATTCGTTCTCTGTTTGAGCAAATGAAACCCTACCGACATTGGTTCATTCTCTCTGCCAGTTGCAATACACCGACTAACACATCCGATGAGCAGATTCTGTGGTTCAAAGAGGCGTGGGATATGTTTAGATACTTGAATTAACTATTAGCATTTTCATTCAGTTTAAATTAGAAGAGTGTGATGAGCAAACTAAACAAAGGACTACAAGCACTGTTGCCCGGTATCTTCCTGATCGGATACAATATCGGGACGGGTAGCCTGACCGCGATGAGTAAGGCCGGGGCCAATTTTGGCATGGACTTGCTGTGGGCCGTGCTGCTGAGTTGCCTGATCACGTGGTATCTGATCAACTTTTTCAGCCGATTTACCATGGCCAGCGGCATGACAGCCATGGAGGCCTATGGCAAACACATTCATCCCCTCTACGCCTGGGTGCTCTGGACAGGCATGTCCATCATCATCCTTTCGGCGCTCATGGCCATGATCGGTCTTTTGGCGGATGTGGTGCTGGTGTGGTGTCAGGAGGTATGGTCTTTGCAGGCAAATCGTATCCTCGTGGGCATTGTGCTGGCCTTGCTCGTGTATGGTCTGATCCTGGTTGGCAATACCAAGCGGTTTGAAGCGATGCTGGGCATCATGGTTGCGTTCATGGGGGTTGCCTTTATCGGCTCAGCCATCTGGTTCTTCCCCGGCATAGGGCCTGTGCTGAAGGGTTTTGTCCCGAGCCTGCCCAGGGTTGCTGAGGGTAGTGACAACAGTGCCATGGTCATACTGGCCGGCATGGTCGGTACCACTGTGTCCGTGTTTGCCTTTTTGATTCGCAGTGGGCAGGTCAAGGACCACGGCTGGACCATGACTGAATGGAAACTGCAGAAGCGGGACGCCCTGGTGAGTGCCACGATGATGTTTGTCCTGAGTGCGGCAGTCATGTTGACGGCCGCATCGACCCTACATGCCAATGGGCAGAAAATGAATCATATCAAAGAGATGATTCCCATGCTCAAACCGTTGTTCGGGTCCGGAGCCCTGTTTGTCTTTGTGATTGGCATCTTGGCAGCTGGCATCTCGTCGCACCTGCCCAACATGATGGTGATTCCCTGGCTCAGCGACGACATGCGAGGTGTCCCTCGCAACACGCGTACCATGCCCAAGATCTTGGTGCTGGGCGCATTGACTGTGATAAGCATGGTCGGCGTTATGATGGACAGGCCTGTGTTCTTGCTGCTGCTCTCACAGGCAGGCATTTCCGTGGTCATGCCTTTGGCACTGTTGGGCTTGATGTATTTGTCGAGTCGCAAAGACATTTTGGGGCCACATCGTCCCAAGCCGATCGAGTGGGTCCTGCTGGGACTGATTGCCTGTTTCTGCCTGTTTATGAGTAGTCAAGCCATTCAGGGACTTATCAAGGACATTTCTTCATTGCTATAGGAATAACGTCCATGAAATTCAACAGAGAACAGTACATCAACCTCATGACATTTGGCGACATAAACCGTCAGATGTTTAGCGAGTTGTTTGGCCCCTTGATCGGACTCGATGCCGAATGGCGCACTCAGGGTGCGGCCGAGGACGAAATCAACATGATGGCATTTGACTGGGATTATGTCCCCTATGTGGAGTGCGGCGGCATCTGCACGGCGTTCAAGACCACACCTTCGCAGGTGATTGAGGAAGACGATGAGTATCGTATTGAACGGGATTTCCTTGGCAGGACCATGAAGCTCTGCAAGGCCACGGCAACCCTGCCGCTGCCCATGGACCATCCTGTGTCAGAGCCTTCAGATTGGGAAAGGGTCAAGCACTTCTTCACCTTTGACGAAGCACGTATCAATGACAGTGACATCGAGACCGCACTTGCATTGCAGAGGCAAGGCCATGTGGTGCGTGCAGAGATTCTCGGCGCCTGGGACATTGTCAGGGAACTGATGGGCGAGGAACAGGCCTGTGTGGGTTACTACTGTCAGCCCGAGCTGATGCATGACATTATGAACACGATTCGTGATACCAGTGTCAAGGTCCTGGAGCGTGTCACGAAAAAGATCCGGATCGATCAGTTGTTCGTACATGAGGACATGGCCGGTAAGGGAGGCCCTCTAATCGGCCCCAAACAGGTCACGGAGTTTGTCGCACCTTACTATCAAGCCTGCTGGGACCTGGTGTCGAGCCGTGGCACGCGCCTGTTCAATCAGGACAGCGACGGTTTCATGATGCCCGTCATGGAGGCCTTTCTGGCATGTGGCGTCAATGTCATGCATCCGTTCGAACCGGCTGCCGGTATGGACATCGTGGAAGTACGCAAGCAATACGGCAACAAGGTGGCCATGATTGGTGGGATTGACAAACATGTTCTGAGAGAGACAAAAGCAGATATCCGCCGTGAACTGGAATACAAGATGCAGCCCCTAATGCAGGCATCCAGCGGCATGATATTCGGGCTCGATCACCGCATTCCCAATGGCACGCCCCTGGAGAATTACCGGTACTATGTCAATCTTGGACGAGAGATGCTTGATTTACCGCCTCTGAGTGCAGGCAGTCAAGGATGGGGACGAATGGCGTTTTGATGTGGCCCAATATCTGCCTTGTTATATGCGCTCCAACATGCTAAAGTCACGTTGTACATCTGTATTTTGGATGAAAGGTTTAAGATTAATATGCTAAAAGAGACAATTTCAGCTATTAACGTGTTAAGGGGGATTCTGTCTTTTTCCGCTGTCTTTATGGCCATGACTGCTGTGATAAGCAGTGCCTCAGCGAATGAAGAATCGCTCTGTTCAGCACTGGACTGTCCCATCCTTTTTACCAAACGCGGCAAATTACCAGGGGATCCACATTTACGACACCTGTTACCAGAGGGTCCAGGCGGCGGCATTTACATCCTGGGAAACCCCTCTGAACTTCGAGCTCAGCGCAGACACAAAAATCGCCCGTACCGAACTTGGCTGCTTTGTGGACCGGTTAGAGCTTCCCTCCGGAGAGCATTACTACTGCGTCGTGTTTGACAACGAAAAAGAGCGAACCAAGCCTGTACGCGTAAGCGTTAATGTAGAACGCACACAGGTTGTGAAATAAATTCTATTCGTTGATGCAGGAATCCAGTAGTGTGGTTTGTGAGCTTGATTATCGCATTCCCAATGGCATTTTTCTGTAGAATAGCCGCTTCTGCATCAATCTTGGACGGGAGATGCTTGATTTGTCACATCTCAGTAAAGACAGTCAAGGATGGGCAGAATAGCCTTTTGATCGCTGTCTGGCCAATTCCACTGGATTGATGCCAAAAGAGTGTTCCCAAATCAAACACCCCTCAGTATAATGTCCTGACAGATCATATGATGACTCCATTGACAAAAGGAAAAACCATGAAAAAAAGTATGTGTCTGATATTGATTATGATGACAAACGTAAGCATCCTGTGGGCTCAAGGCCAAAAACCCTTCAAACTCACTGACGCGTGGCAGACGCAGATCAAGGCCCTGGCCCCTGATGCCGCCCGCGTGACGCCCGAGAAGCCACACAAGGTCCTGCTCTTTTCCGTATTTACCGGATTTAACCACTGGGTCATCCCTCACACGGATGCCGTGATAAAGATCCTGTCCGAAAAGACCGGTGTGTGCGAGGTGGTTCAGACCACGGACGTGACCTGGTTCACACCGGATCGACTCAAGGCCTTTGATGCAGTGATCCTCAACAACAACTGTTCAATCGGGCCCAAACGGGATCTGATCTACGATGTCCTGAAAAAGTCCGGTCTGCCTGAAACCCAGTGTGATGCCAAGGCCGCAGAGCTGGAGAAAAATCTGATTGACTATGTAGCGGCGGGCCACGGCTTGCTCTCTTTGCATGGCGCCATTGTCATGCAGAACAACTCCATGGCCTTTAGCGAGATGATGGGCGGCAGCTTTGACTATCACCCGGCCCAACAAAAGGTACGCCTGGAATTGGTCGATCCGACCCATCCCCTGGTCAAGGCCTTTGACGGCAAACCCTTTATCCACACGGACGAACCGTACCTATTCAAAAACGCCTACACCAAGCTCAATTTCCGGCCCCTGTTGTCCATGGACCTGTCAAAACTGACACCCCCCAGGGGCAAGACATTGAGTGGTATCCGCTACGTATCCTGGATTAAACGGCATGGTCAAGGCCGGGTCATGTACATCTCACCTTCGCATAACGCCCAGAGTTTCGAACAGCCGGCCTTGCTGCAGTTCTATCTGGACGGACTCCAGTATGTACTGGGTGATCTGGACTGTGACGATTCGCCCATCAAATAATGATCAACAGGGTGATGGGGTTCCCCAATGGGGGACTCCAGTCACTCGCCACTGATCACCGGCCTTGTGGGCAAAGCTGGCGAAGTGAATAGAAATTGGTTTAATATGTTGTGTGTTTGGCAGCGGCCCCGACCGTGCTGTGATGGCACGGATTTTCAGGCGAGAGGATTGTTGTTCTACAGGAAACAGACGAATCTCTTCGCAAGTGTTGAGACGGCCAAGAAGAGTAAGAGGCGATAGCAACTCCTGTCTTGGACATTGGATATTCCTTGTTGGCTGTTGGATATTGAAAAAAACACAGAGTTTTGTTCGTAGCGTGTTGATAAAACCTTGGCTGGCGTTGCCGCCTGTGCTGACACGTATGAGCAGACGAGAAGATCAAGAAGGAGTCATTGTGAAAAACACCAAAAAACTATTATCGATTTTGGCCGTGATGTTATGGGTGGGTATGGTCAGTGACGACTCCTTGGTTCGGGCTGCGGATTCCAGGGCGGGCAGCACCAGGGGCATTATCGATGTGACGGAACAGGCGCGTCCGGCAGGTGCCAAACAGCTCGTCGGCAAAACCGGTTACGATCTGGTGCCTGAGAGCGACGTCAAATGCCAGTGGATCTTCAAGGAGGGTGTATTGACGGCGTCGCCTGCGTGGGACAGCGTGATCACCCGGGAGTCGTACAGGGACTTTCGACTGCATGTGGAGTTTAACGTTAACCAGGTCCCCGGTGTGGATTCCGAAAAGAATGGCAATTCCGGGATTTATATTCAGCAGCGGTATGAGGTTCAGATCCTCAATTCATATGGTGTCTCTGAAGCCGATTACACGGCTTCGTATTGCGGTAGCCTCTATCGAATGAAGAAACCGGATAAGCGGGTCAACAAACCGGCTGGCCAGTGGCAGAGTTTTGATATTGCTTTCCGCGCTGCCCGTTTTGATGGGGACAAGAAGATCGAGAACGCACGCATCACGGTCTATCAGAACCAGCAGTTGATCCATGACGATGTGTCCATGCGGCGTCAGACAGGTGCCGGCAAGAAGGAAGGTCCCGATCCTCGACCGATCAAGCTTCAGGGGCACCATAATCAGGTGCGATTCCGAAACGTCTGGGTTCAAGCACTTCCGCTAGACAACAAGGTGGTTGCCACTGAAGGCAAACCCAACATCGTGGTGATCCTCGCCGATGACATGGGCATTGATTCTGTGGCTGCACTGAATGAAAAATGTGGCATCCCGACACCCCATCTGGATCGATTGCTAAAACAGGGCATGCATTTTACTGATGCACATTCGGGCTCGGCCGTGTGTTCACCCACACGCTATGGTCTCTTGACTGGCAGGTATTCGTGGCGAAGTCGTTTGAAACGAGGCATTGTGGGGCAGTGGGAACGTCCGCTGATTGAGAACGATCGATTGACATTGCCGGGCATGCTCAAGCAGGAAGGCTACAGCACGGCCTGTATTGGCAAGTGGCATCTGGGTTGGCACTGGCCCAAGAAGGAGGGCGGTTTTACCAACAAGCTCAAGGAGGTTGATTTCAGTAAACCAACAGGGGGTGGTCCCACCACCGCCGGCTTCGACCATTACTTTGGTGATGATGTGCCCAACTGGCCGCCCTTTGTGTGGATCGAAGATGACACAACCCAGGGCATTCCCGATACCCAGCTCACTTTTGCCAAGCACTATTACTCCAATAACGGTATTGGTGTGGAGGGCTGGACACTGGAACAGGTACTGCCCAAAATCACCGAGAAATCCGTGGCGTATATTAATAGCCATGCCTCCAGGAAAGAGCCGTTCTTTCTGTATTTCCCCATGACATCGCCGCACACGCCTATTGCCCCGTCAAAACAGTTCCTGGGCAAGAGCGGCATCAGTCCCTATGCGGACTTATTGATGCAAACCGATTGGTGTGTGGGCCAGGTCTTGAACGCCTTGAAGGCCAATAATGTGGCTGACAATACCGTGGTCATCTTCACTGGAGACAATGGCACATCTCCCAAATGCGACTTTGAGGGGCTCAGAGAGAAGAACACGGAGCTGCAAAATCACTGGCGGGGTATGAAGACCGATGGGTATGAAGGTGGGCATCGTGTGCCGTTTATTGTACGCTGGCCCGGCAAGATTCTGCCGGGTACAAAGTCAGATCAGACCATCTCTCTTGTGGATATCATGGCTACGTGCGCGGATGCGGCAGGCGTGACACTTCCGGACATTGCAGCAGAGGACAGTGTCAATCTGATGCCTACGTTGAGAGGAGAAAAGGTCGACGGGTTGCTTCACGAAGCGGTCATATGTCATTCCGTAGCCGGCGTGTTTGTGGTGCGTAAGGGTCACTGGAAACTCCAGTTCTCAGCGGGGTCTGGTGGCTGGAGTCTGCCAAAGGATAATGAAGCCATACAGCAGGGCCTTCCCAAGTGGCAGCTCTATAATCTTTCGACAGATCCCAAGGAAACAGAGAATCAGATCAACCATCATCCTGAGGTGGTCAGGGAGTTGACAGAGATACTGCGTGGCTTTATTGAAAAGGGTCGCTCCACACCTGGCGCACCCCAGAAAAATCATGGTGGTGCCATCTGGTGGAAGGGCTTGCCCTGGGGCAAGGGAGACGCTGCGCTGAAGTCTGAAGTCTGAGGTTTGAAGTGAGAAGTGAGAAAGCCAGTGGGCAGGGCGTGCGACTAAAGAGCAAGGGCTGAGGGATGAAACCTGAAAGCTGAGGGGGGAGATGCTGCGCTGAAGTCTGAGGTTAGAAGTGTGAAGTGAGAAAGCCAGTGGCCAGGGCGTAAGCTTCTTTCCAGTTTCAGGTTTCACCCTTCCGGGCCTTGAGCTGCTTTCTTACCAACAACTAACAACCAGTAACCAACAACCGCTGTGCAGCCGTTAGCAAACAGCCTTTTTTTGAGGATATAAGTGACAATGAATTGTGTGGATCCAACGGGAAAACCACAAATCCAAAGCCCCTGCTATCTTTGGTTCCTGTGGCTTGGCTCCCCATTTAGGCCAATGTAAGTACGGGCTCAAGGCTTTCGTCAATAGCCTTGAGTAACTGGCTGAATTTTTCAAAACTAGGTTTAGTTTTGCCTTTTTCGTAACGGCTGTACGCCGTTGGGGAGGAAGAGCCCATTTTTTGTGCTACGTCACGCACGGACAATCCTTTGTGTGCCCTTTGCTGTCTCAGAGCAGCTCCAAGAAGTAAGGCGTCGTTGTTTGATTTCACAAAAAACATAGAAGTCCCCGCGTGGATGTTCACCTTGAAACCGGGTTCATCAACCAGTCCTTCTACGGCATCTTCAACCATTTCGTATGCTTCTTTTTTGGTGCGGCCTTGAGTATAGATTAACAACATTGGAATCTCCACTGCCCACCAACGTCCAGATTTTTTAATATTCCCTTGAATCCTCATCACTTTGCCCCTTTGGCAGGATTTGCCCTTGCTAACTTTATTATGGACTTGGCTGTTTCCTCATTAATTTCTCGGTGCCTTGGCACCATATTTACGAGTTCACCGTTTGTCCACTTTTCGTATTTTTTGCCCTTGCCTGTATCCCACCAACCCAGGCTACTTAACATCTTCGTCACATCCACTTTCTTCATGTAAACTATTGTACACTTTTATGTGTACACGCCAACTGGAATAACTAGAAAAAAACAAAATAAGTTGAAAAACCAAAACCACGATAACCCATAAAATATTATAGGACAGGGTTTTAAGTCCAGCTTGAAAGTTTCATGTAGGGACCCATTAAGGTGCTGAGACAATTTTCCATCTCCAAAAGAACCTGAGCGAATCGGTTCTTGGATATCAATACCCATCGTTGAAAAAGGTAGCGGACACCGTTTCCTTCTCACACGCGGAGACGCTGCGCTGAGGTTTGAAATTTGAGGTGTGAAGTGAGAAAGCCAGTGGCCAGGGCGTGAGCCTTTTCACACCTCAAACCTCTCCCTTTACACTTCGGGCTTCCGGTTGGGCTTTTACCAACAACCAACAACCAAAAACCAAAAACCAAAAACCAAAAACTGCTTTTGCCGTCAGTCAATTTTCACATCCTGCCATGGTACCTGCGGCGTTTTATAGTAATTAATGCCCATATGCTCAAACCGTTTTTTCTGTTTACCAAGTCGTACTTTGTACTCATCCCAGGTATTTTCATTATCCGGAGACCAACCCAGTTCTGCGTAGCCTAGCAATCTCGGGAAGACCATAAACTCAATGTCATCTATTGTATTAATAGTCTCAGTCCACAAGGGCGCTTCGACGCCGATAATCTGCTCTTTCGGAATATCCGGGACAACGCCAGATAGCGTCCATTGATAGGCCGTCTGCACCCCGATATACCCCGCCCACTTTAATCCTAGCTCGCAATCAGGGGAATACTTCATATCCAGATACGCGCGGTATGCGGGAGACATCAGAATTTTGGCCTTTTTGCTCACGGCAAGCTTGGCATCTGCCGCCTCTTTCTTCCAGAACTGTGTCACGGTTTCTTTGCCGATGTCCCCTTTTGCAATGTCTGCCCAGCCCATCATTTTCTTGTCATGTGACTGCACAATCGTCTGAACCTTGTTGATAAACTGAGCAAATGACGTCTTCATGTTCTTTTTCGGAACCTCGTCCCCGCCTATGTGAATGTACTGGCCCGGCGTCATTGCGGCGACTTCCCGAATCACATCATCAATAAACTTATACGAGACTTCTTTGTCCATAGCAATACAACTGAAGCCCACCTCTATACCTGTATGGGGTGTCGCTGGCTTCGTGTTACCATTCAATTCAGGGTAGGCTACCAGTGCCGCATTGATGTGGCCAGGCATTTCAATTTCGGGCACAATAGTGATATAGCGGTCTTTCGCATACTGTACGATCTCTTTGTATTCTTTCTGCGTATAAAAACCGCCCTTTCCTCCACCCACCTGAGTCAGGCTGCCGACTTCGGTTAATTTCGGCCATGACTTGATCTCGATTCGCCAACCCTGGTCGTCTGACAGGTGCAGGTGTAGCACATTCATCTTGTATGCCGCCAGATAGTCAATAACCTGTTTGACATCTGCCACACTGAAGAAATGGCGTGCGACATCCAGCATCGCACCGCGGTGACCATACTGTGGGTAATCCGTGATGGTCCCACCGATGATCCGCCATGGCCCCTTC
>CAZBTJ010000172.1:0-10858 GCA_964494325.1 uncultured Pirellulales bacterium | reverse complement strand
AACTTAGACTCTTTCCGCTTCAATTATTAGCATCGTGATGCTTTGGCACTTGAACGTATTGGTTGGATCTTCATTGCATTTGGGGGCTTCACATGCTTACAATGTGATAAATAGATGGTTTGTGGTCAAGACAGCCGTTGATTCATGCACCGATGCCAACAAAAGATACTGTCGATGGCAAAAGGGGGCTTCTAAGACCCCAAAATACTCTATCGTGGGAACTAATTCCACCGCAGAAGAAACAGAATGACACAGAAGAAATAAGAGGTTGGTGCTGTACCGCAAATGGTGTTTTTAATTTCTGCATATTCTGCGTATTCTGTGGTTAAAAAAGAAAATCAACCGTAGAAGAAGCAGAAGGACACAGAAGAAAAAGAAGTTGATGCTGTACTGCAAGTGGTATTCTAATTTCTGCATATTTTGTGAACTCTGTGGTAAAGATTTAATCCCTTTCGAGCGTAGCTTGGACTCTTTAAAACAGCCATATCATTGTATTTCTTGTGGCCAATGAAGAAAAGTCCGCTAGCGAATTAATGTTGGCTTGTCATGGTAAAATAACCCCTTTCGCCTGAAGCGCAAACACGCCCAGTTTTCAATAGAGCAAACCCATATCAAAACTCCTTTCGGCTGCAATCGGCTGCAAAGCTCGTGTCGAAAAGAAAAGGGGGCGGCATCCCCACTCACTCATGTGTCATGGTTTATCCGCTATTCTAATTGTACAGGTAAACCATAAGACCCATGAATCACACAAGACGGTGTAGTGCCCATTTGCCGTGTTTCAGTTTTCATATGAGCCGCTTATTTTTGAGTACCCAGAGCCCTCTTGTCTTATCTGGTTTTTTGCCAATCAATAAACAGGACTTCTGCATAAAGCCTTGTGGTGTACAGTTTTTGGTTTTCAGTTTTGAGTGAAACGCGTTTTCATGCTGTAAACTGCTTACTGAAAACTTGAAGTTTGCAAAACTTCAGTTAACAATTGACGTTTGGCAAAAAAATGATACATATTCACTTTGTTTGCCGTGAAGTGATGTGTACGGATCCCTGTTTCGTAAGACGTACTTAATTAAGGAAGAACCCTATTGATTAAACAAAAAGACCTTGAATCTTGGTCCTCTGATAAGTCGCGGGACCTCTATGGCATTCCCAGTTGGAGCAATGGCTACTTCGACATTTCTGAGGCAGGCGAAGTGGTGGTTTGTCCCACGGGGAAAGAAGGGGGACGCACGGTTAGTTTGATGGACATTATCTCGGGGATGACTGAACGTGGGCTCAATATGCCTGTTTTGTTACGCATTGAAGACATTCTCAATTCTCAGATCAGCCGGCTTCATACGAGTTTTTCGGCAGCGATCAAGGAATATGACTACAAGTCTGTTTACCGCGGTGTGTATCCGATCAAGGTCAACCAGCAAGAACAGGTGGTGGCTGAAATCACCTCCCACGGAAAACAGTATCACCATGGTCTTGAAGCAGGCAGCAAGGCAGAGCTTATCGCGGCCATTTCATTCACGACTGATCCTGATTCTCTGGTGATCTGCAATGGCTACAAAGATGAAGAATTTGTGGACCTTGCCCTGCATGCGCTCAAGGCGGGCATTCACTGCATTCTGGTGGTGGAGATCCCGGGTGAATTACCCTTAATTATGGAGAGAGCGTCTGCTTTGAAAATCAAGCCATGTCTGGGCGTACGCATCAAACTTGCCAGCAAGGCAGGCGGTCGTTGGTCTGAATCAGGGGGGGATGACAGCGTCTTCGGCCTGAACACAGCACAGATTATTGATGTGGTTGATTCGCTCCGGGACCTGGACCATCTCGACAGTCTCCAGATGCTGCATTATCATATCGGTTCGCAGGTGCCGAATATCAGAGACATCCGGGAGGCGGTGAGTGAGGCTGCACGCATTTATGCGGGACTTGTCAAAGAAGGGGTTCAGATGGGATATCTGGATCTGGGTGGTGGTCTGGCTGTGGACTATGATGGATCAAAAACCAATTTTTCTGCCAGTCGCAACTATTCACTAAAAGAGTATTGCGGCAATATCATTGAACAGGTCATTGGTGCGTTGGATGACGCCAAGGTGGCACATCCTGTGATCATCACAGAATCCGGGCGTGCCACAGTGGCCTATTATTCGGTTCTCCTATTTAACATCCTCGATGTCAGCCGATTCGAAACCCATCAACCGCCTGAGAACCTGCCAGAGGGGACTCATGAAATGCTGGTGAATCTATTTGAGATTCCGAAAGTCATGAGTCTGAAGAATGCTCAGGAGTGCTATCATGATGCCCTGTATTATCGTGATGAGATCCGGCAGCTATTTCGGCATGGGGCTCTGACACTGCGGGAACGTGCTTTGGGGGAACAGATGTACTGGCATATCATGATGCGGGTTCTTCGGTTTACCCAGTCCATGACATATGTGCCGGACGAACTTGAAAACCTCAGTAACAGACTTGCTGATATTTACTATGGCAACTTTAGCGTCTTCCAGTCACTTCCTGATGCATGGGCCATTGATCAGTTGTTCCCGATTATGCCTGTGCATCGACTCAATGAAGCGCCGACCCGGCATGGTATCATTGCCGACATCACCTGTGACTGTGACGGTAAGATTGACCGTTTTATTGATCTTCATGATGTCAAGCGTACGCTTCCGCTTCATGAGCTGGGAGACAATGAGGAGTATTACCTCGGTGTATTTTTGGTTGGGGCCTATCAGGAAACTCTCGGTGACCTGCACAACCTTCTTGGGGACACCAATATTTTAAGCATAAGAATAAACAAGGACGGTGGCGTTGACTTTGACCGTGAACTTGAAGGCGATTCCGTGGCCGATGTGCTTTCTTATGTGGAATATGACACGAAAGCCATCATCTCACGCCTCCGCAACACAGCGGAAAAAGCCGTGCGTGAAGGAAGACTTGACACGCGTGAACGTCGTGCTTTTATGGAGGCCTATGAGGCTGGATTGCGTGGATACACGTATTTCGAGCGATGACATTAGTCCAGTATCGGGTGGACTATCTGTCCCCGGGACTGGGCGAGCGTATTTTCGTATGACCCATAGAACTCTGAGTTGCGGTCGAGCCAAAGCGTGATACGGTGGAGATCTTCGTCAGAGAGTTTGACGCCGTAATGTTGCGATCCCAGGTAGATCATCAATGACGAAGCTTTGTCGCCAAATTTTCCTGCCAGGGTGCGGCTACCGCCGTGAACCCTTTTGTTGATCGATCCGTTGCCTACGTGGAAATAAAAACCATACTTTTCTGCCAGGTTGGTGTGGGAACGAGTCCAGCCATGCTTGCCTTTTATGACATCAAGTCTATTTTCCCAGGTACGCATCAGTACTGATGTTCCGGCTGCCCGGCGTGGGCATTGGCATGAAGACCAGGTCATTCGACCCCTCTTCTAGCCTGCCGTAGGAGACATCCGGTGTCTGTTCTCCATAACTCAGTTGATCAATCAAGACTGGACTCCCATCCATGATCTGCACGAGGCCCAGTTGTTCGCCGGTACCGCCTAATTTGAGGTTTATATGCAACACACCCTGGTTTCGGGTTTCATCGGCCCATAACAGCAGGAACCCATGCGCGGGGACGGTGGTGCTTGCTGTGTCGGTCAGGGGAATCTGGCATAATTTGAGCTTGGATAGATCATCGGTAATATACAGGCCGCCCATATCAATGGGGGTGTCCGTGCTGTTGTAGAGTTCGATCCAGTCGTCGTATTGATCGTTGACATCAGGGATCACACTGTTGTTGATGGCCATCAATTCGTTGATATATAAGCCGGTGATAAGCGAGGTGGCAGGGGGCTGGCCCGGTGTGCCGCCGATTCCCAGGACGGTCTCCTCGCTGGGCCTCCAGTTGGCATAGTATAGATTTTCCAGTCGGGTGTCACGAAGTTCCAGAGACGGTCCAGCGCCATCTGCAGCGCTGGTCCAACCGTGATCATCGCTATAGTTCACGTAGTCGATCACATCGCCTTGAGCGTTTTGCAGTTGAATCTCACCCCAATCGTCGGCCAGTGTGCCGGTGGTCCAGGTGAAGGCTCGAATGCCCAGGTTTGTATAAACTTTTCCATGTTTTGCCACCACAATACATTCACCGGGTGCGATAGGTGTGTTTGCCGGGAACCTGTATTCGATATCTCGGGTCAATGTCCAGCCTGATAGATCAGTGGCCGTGTCACTGGTATTGATCAACTCAATATATTCCAGGACGTCGCCTGCCACAGGATGGTAATGGATTTCACTGATGATCATATGGGCCTGATCTGTTTCAGTATAATAAAAGGCACCCATGTCTTTGTATGTTCCGTTGTCGGAGGGCGAACCGGTCTGGATGGCAGGAGAATTTGCCGTTAAATGGAAGTTGTTCCCAAACAGGGGATCGGTCTGGATATTACCCAACCCGGACAGTTCATCTGTGTCAGAGAGGCAGTAGGATATCGCCAGGAAGGACAGGTCATCCACAAAACTGGAGGCCAGCTTGGAATGAGAGAAGATATTATTGATCGCATCGGCACCGCCTCCGCCCACGCCCAGGTTTTTCTCAAAACAGGCAATCGAATAGCCATCCCCATAAAAGGTATTTCCTTCAATCAGGGCATAGGACCCTTCATCCTTGATGCCTACACCCTGAGCGCAGTTCACAATCACATTGTGCCTTATTGTGGCTGTTGATGTCTGGCCCACGGAGATACCCTTGTCTGTACAATTGAAAATGAAATTGTCCTCAATCAGGATGTCCCGACAGGCTTCTCCCAAATCGATACCATCACTGTTGGGGCCATAAAAATTGTAGACCCTGTTCCCGCGAATGATTCCATTGGTGATCTGATCGAAGTCAATGGCGTCCACATCAGTGGCATCGTTGCCGCGGAGATCGCAGTATTCCACGAGGGCGGATGAGGCATATTTTACATTGATGAAATCACAGATCTTGTCAGAATGTATCGTACAATGACTGATGGTGACATTGCCATATTGAATGAACACGGGGAAAGGTGCGTTCTCGATATGGACATGATCCAGTGTCAGGTCAGAGTTGTCGCTTGAGATGGCGCCTGTATGATTGACTGGGTCCGGTCCCTTGGATGCCCCTTCAAGGCGTAGGTGGGTCAGACTGGATGCGCCAGTGGCGTTGTCGAAACACAATGCACCCCAGTGAGAGGCCCCTGATTTTGTATTGGGACGAAACAGGATGGGATCTGTTTCAGTGCCGTTGACATGGATCTGTCCCTTGACAAACAGGTTGGCGGATTCAGGCAGAAGAATCTCCACGCCGGCCTGGACAGTCAGTGTGACATTCGGCTCTATCACCACATCACCGGCTGCCAGATAGGGAGACTTGTCCAGGGTGAGTTCCTTGTTTTCTGAGATGCGGGCCTCCAGGATTGTCTCACTGGATGGGACAAAAATGGCTGACAGGGAGGTGTTTTTACTCATGCTGACAGAGACCGTGTCGGAGTCACTGGTGGACAGGCCCTGCCAACCGGAGAACTCATAGCCCACCTTGGGCACGGCACGGATTTGCATGGGAATATTCCTGAAGTATGGACCTGCGTATCCGTCGGCCATTTCCACTCCGGCAATGAATACTGTGCCTCCATCGGTATCCTCAATATGCAGGGATAATTCGGCCGTTCCGGACAAGTCAAAAAAGTCAATGAGGTGTTGACGCTGAAACGTCGGACGTTTAACGGCAAATTCTCGCATGAGTTCAGTGCGTGCCGTCCAGACTGACATATTGGGGATGGGTGGATCATTGTAAATGATCTTAATGGGCTTTTCATTCCAACGTTCTATATGGCGGGCAATTTCAGGTTTGATGCGTGCCTTTAGTTCGTCCACAATGCCCAATACACGATCTTCATGGAAGGTTGTATTCAGATGGCTGGCAAAACGCTGGATAAACTCATCTTGAAATTCTTTGTTCTCAAACAGACCACGAAGCAGGACCGTGGACCAGGGATAACGCGCGGAATAGGAGCCTGATCCAGACACGGCCAGCTTCAGGGAATTGGCGTAGTAATGCGAAGAAAAGCCCGGGTATTGGATGCCAAATCCCCAGTCCATGTCGAGCATGACCCATCGCCATTTGCTGCCTTCTTTCCTTTCCCGCCACCAGCGCACATTGGTATAGGGCCAGTTGATATTGTCACAGTATATCTCGGTGATCAGATAGTTGAGCATCTCAGTCATGTCGATCTGAGACGCGATGTGTGCGTAGTTCTCCTTGAGAGACATATCATGGTTACGCACGAAATCCAGCATGGCATTATAATTGTTCGGATCACCTTCGAGGGTGACTAGCACATTGGGTGCGAGAAAGTCATATTCCAGATAATCCAGATTATGGGGGTCAATATTGTGATGGGCTGCGAGATAATCGGCATTCACTTTTTCACGGACATTGTAGATGCCCCAGTAGTCGCCGTTGATGAACGTCATGGCCGGCCTGTAGGCCTGGCAGTCGATATCCATCTGGTTTATGACAAGGGAATGCTGCAGTGCATCCCTGAACATGGTATGTCGGTTGTCGGCACAGCCGGAATTGCGCAGGTAGATGTCTTTGAACTGATGTATGTTTCTGTTGGGAAATATCTGGTAATTAATTTCCTCGGCGCCGAATTTATCTGACGCTGAAATCGTGACTGATTTTTGTGGATATTTGAAAGAGCCCTGGCCTGATAAACGTAACCCCGCATCCAGGTTAAATCCTGAGGTGCCGTCCAGTTCAAAAAATTCAAGGCTCACGGGAATCTCTCTTGATTTGAGTAGATTCCAATAAATCCCCTTGTCAGCATCCCACAATGTTTCGGGAAACGCGGCAATAGAAATGGCCGGCAGGGTCGGGTCTTCATTGATCAGATAGCTTTGGGTCGCCAGCGGGCCGGGCAGTTTGTCGTCTTCATAGGTCCGGGCCCTGATGACTGTGGTTTGGTGAATTGCAATGCCAGTTGTATAGACGGGGGACCTGTAGGTGGGTCTGGACCCATCTGTGGTGTATCGGATCTTGGCTGTGGGTGATGGGCTGGTCAGATGAAGTGTCTGGGTGGCATCATACATGCCGCCTGCCTGAGAAAAGGCCACGGCTGGGGCTTTCTCCCAATTAAGGGTGCTTGGGGTGATATTGGCTGAACCGGGTGTGGGGTCACCGAAGTAAGTCCAGTTATTTGCCCCATCCGATTCACGCCCATATGAGACGTCTGGCACCTGCAGATCGTAACTCAAGGTATCGAGGCTATAGCCGTGCGTATCAAAAAGTCCGATCTGTTCGCTGGCTCGGGATAGTTTAAAATTAAGATGATAATACTGGGTGATAAAGCTGGCGTGGGGTTCATCAGGACGCACATGATACCGTCCCGGGCCCTCATCAAAGCCGTCCGCCCAGAACAGGATAAATCCCTTGGGCATAATCGCGGTGCCCACTGGAATTCGCCACTTTGTGGGATTCTCGAGATCATCTGTGAGATAGTATCCACTCAAATCAACTGGGAAAACCTCGGCATTGAAGAGTTCCAGCCAGTCGGAATAATCGTCAAAATCGGCATTATCAGGATTGGCTGTTTTGTTGGAAGCCAGAAACTCATTGATGACAATGTGCTGACTAAAGGCCATTTTAGCCAAGCCAGGCCACAGTATTGCGAAAAAAAGCATAAGTCGAGCTAATCTAGGAAGATCTTTCAGGATATTGGTCTGCCTGGGCATTCTTGCCTCCATACGTTGAGATAATCGAGTCATTCGGACTCTGCCACATGAATTCACAGGGCATAGTATAGCAAAAAAACCTCTGAAAGGCCAGTGAGTGGGGAAATGTCATGGTCTGTATAGGTCTTTTGAGCGGCTTTTCAATAATAATCTGTCGACTGACGTTGTTTGTGGATTACAATAGAAATTGACAGGTTTTCGTCAGATGTTATCGTCTGAATTGAATAGTACGGTGGTTATTGTGTCAACATATCTCTCGGAAGGAGGTTGCTGTGTTTAAAAGCAGCTCAATATGGCGTGTCAAGACATCCTTTATTCTAATCTACTTTAGTGCTGCAAGCCTTGTTTTTGCGCAAACCGAGTCTGGTTCAGACATGCCCAATTACCCTGTGATTAATGAATTTGTGGCGATCAATGACAGCACTGCGCCTGTAGAGGCGGGTGAATTGCTGGATGACGATGGAGATTCTTCCGACTGGATCGAGATTGCCAATCCAACCGATCAGGTCGTCCCCTTGGGGGGATGGTATTTGACGGACGACCGTGATGTCTTGACAAAGTGGTCTTTCCCCTCGAATATCCTATTGGAACCAGGAGGATTCTTGGTTCTTTTTGCCTCTGGTAAAGATCGAAAGGAGTCTGCAGGTGCGCTGCATACCAATTTCAAACTCAGTGGAGAGGGTGAGTATCTGGCCTTGGTGCTTCCTGACGGTGTGACTGTGGCCCATGCTTTTTCTCCTGCCTTTCCCGGACAGATCAAGAATGTGTCGTATGGTTTGACGAGTTATGCTGAAACCCTGGTGCCATCCAGCGCCACGGCTGCCTACCACGTTCCAGCTGCTCCCGATGCAGAGGCTGATTGGACGTCTCTAGAATTTGATGCCTCGAATTGGACGACTGGCCAGATGCCCTTCGGGTTCTTCAATGAGGTGATCCTGATGCCTTCTGATGTGGGAGGTTCCACGCGACCGGGGCGGGTCTCTGTGACAGAAGAGATGCATTCGATCCAGGCCGCTGGCGGAGGGATTGGCGGTACTGCCGATTCATTCTACTATTTGTCCACAGCGTTGATTGGGGACGGCGAGTTCACGGCACGCGTGAAAATGATCTTTCGCACCCATGACTTGGCAAAGGCGGGTGTGATGATTCGAGAGAGTCTGGATGCTGGATCAAAACATGCAAGCCAACTGGTGACCGCAGGTCGAGGGGCCATGTTCCAGAGACGCGTTTCGACACAGGGTGGATCTGCATCGGACGAAGGCAACGACATGGCAGCACCCTATTGGGTGCGTATCGTCCGGCAGGGCAACCGCTTTTCGGGATATGTCTCATCTGATGGTGACCATTGGGTATTTCAGGGCAGCGACGTGATTCCCATGTCCGAAACGGTTTTTGTGGGTCTTTGTGTGGCGTCACATGATCAGGGTACCTATACGGCAGCTGCCATTGATGAGGTGGCTCACAGTGGTCACGTCGCTACAGATGTGATGCCTGACATGGTCAACCAGAATGCCTCTCTTTGGACACGCTTGGCGTTTAACCTGGAGCCGGGCCAGGCCGAGATGTTTGATCTCCTGAACTTGAATCTGCGGTATCAGGATGGATACATTGCCTACCTCAATGGTTACGAAGTGGTACGACGTCTCGCCCCGGCCACCGAGTCATGGAATTCTCATGCCACGGCTCAACGTCAACAAGATGAGATGGGTAAGGCCGAGACCGTCAGCCTGTTGCCATTTTTGAGTATTCTGAGACCAGGTAAGAATGTTGTGGCGATTCAAGGACTCAATGACGATCCGACGGATCAGAGTTTTTTACTGGCGCCAGAGTTGGTTGCCGCAAGCCACAGACATGTGCCGCAGTATTTTACCACGCCCACACCGAATGCCGAGAATCAAGAGGGCAGTTTCGGTCAAGTGCATCCTGTGATTTTCAGTCAGACACGGGGTTTTTATGACGCCGCCTTTGACCTGGTGCTGTCCACGGAAACAGAGGCCAGTGACATTATTGTCACGGTGGATGGCTCTCTGCCTACGGCCATGAATGGTAAACGATACGTGTCACCCTTGCCGATTGAAGGCACTGCCACGGTTCGCGTTGTGGCGGTTAAGCCGGGGTATCTCGATTCTGAAGTTGATACACAGACCTACATCTTTGTCAATGACGTGAAAACGCAGTCCGCCGACGGCCGCGCACCTGGTGGGCAATGGCCCTCAGGTAGCGTCAACGGCCAGCTGCTGGACTACGGCATGGATCCGGATGTGGTTCAGGATACCGAATATCGCGATCTGATGTCTGATGCTTTGCTGGCGATTCCATCGGTTTCATTGGTGACAGATTTGCCCCATCTATTTGATCGTAACACAGGGATTTATGTGAATCCTGGGCAGGAAGGGCGGGCCTGGGAGCGTCCAGTGTCTGTTGAACTGATCAACCCTGATGGCAGCGATGGTTTTCAGATAGACGCTGGCATGCGTATTCGCGGGGGATTCAGTCGTACAAAAAACAATGCCAAGCATTCTTTCCGTTTGTTCTTCCGTGGGGAATATGGTTTATCCCGTCTGCGTTTTCCGTTATTTGGCGACGAGGGCACGGACGAATTTGACAATCTTGATCTGCGCACGGCACAGAACTATGCGTGGAGTCTGGCATCCAGTAATCCAGGGCACAAGAACACGCTGGTGCGTGAAGTGTTTTGCCGTGACATTCAACGAGAGATGGGGCAACCCTACACACGGAGTCGATATTATCATGTGTATATAAATGGGCAATACTGGGGGCTGTACCAGAGCCAGGAACGATCTGAAGCGTCGTATGCTGAAGACTATTTCGGGGGTCTGGCTGAAGACTATGATGTGATTAAGGCCGATGGGTATCGCACATCCTATACAGACGGCAGCATTAACCTGTGGAATGCCCTCTGGCATCTGTGTGAGGCGGGATTTACCACGGATGAAGCCTACTATGCCGTTCAAGGCAGACGACCGGACGGAACCCTAGATCCCAGCATTCCTGTCCAGGTGGATGTGGAGAACTTGATTGATTATATGCTGGGTATATTTTTTACTGGCAATGATGATGCGCCCGTGACACTGAGTGGCAGCAGTGCCAATAACTTTTTTGCCATTCGCAATCATCAACCT
>CAZBTJ010000171.1:0-10869 GCA_964494325.1 uncultured Pirellulales bacterium | reverse complement strand
TTAAGGTTGTGCCAAAAGGAAACGCCGAAACCATGGAAAACCAAAACGATCAAAGGTATTCGTGGGATTCATTTGATGAGTATACGGGGTTTTGTCCAATAAAGGATGGGCACGCTGCGCTTTGCCCATCCTACGGTGCCCATCCTACAAAGTGTAATACGTATCGAAACGTTTTGTGATATGCGAAATATGAGGTGAATGATTTGAAATATCGTCGACTTTATGAAAAGGGTGCGAGATATTTCTTTACGGTGGTGACCGAAAATCGGCAGCCTATATTGATTAAAGAGATAGAACGGTTGCGTGAGGCCTTTCGGTTGTGTTTGAACCGTTATCCCTTTGAGATAGAGGCAATCGTTATATTGCCGGATCATTTGCATACGCTCTGGAAACTCCCACAGGATGATGCTGACTATTCAAGGCGGTGGATGGTCATCAAGCGTAAGTTTTCATCGGGGTTACCCAATAGGGCCGTAACCGCTTCAAAGGCAAGAAAACGTGAAAAGGGAATTTGGCAGCGGCGATTCTGGGAACACCGTATTCGGGATGAGACTGATTGGCAACGACACGTGGATTATATTCATTACAATCCCGTCAAGCATGGCTATGTGAGTACGCCGGAAGACTGGCCACATAGTTCATATCAAGATGCCATAAGAAAGGGATGGTACAGAAGCTCTGCATTATCAAAGGAAAGCACGCAAGACCTCAATTACGAGCAAGATGAATAGCACATGGATGGACATGTAGGATGGGCAAAGCGCAGCGTGCCCATCAACAATCCCATCAATTAAGGACACAACATGATCAACAAGGCAAACGAGTCAATATTTCAAAACGATATGATCCAGCAGATGCTGGCCAATGGGTGGTTGTTGGGCACACCGGAGAAGTACAACCGTGAACTGGCCTTGTATTCAGACGATGTGCTGGGCTTTGTGAAGGACACGCAGGATAGTCAGTGGCAGAAGTACAAGAAGCTGTACCCGAATGATCCTGAGCAGAGGTTTTTGGAGCGGGTGGCGTCTCAGCTCAATAAGGCGGACCCCAATGCTGTGGATAAGGAGTTGCGGACCTTTGGGACGCTGGGGGTGTTGCGTCATGAGCTGCGTGATCGGGGGACTCGGTTTCGCATGTGTCAGTTCAAGCCGGAGCATGGTCTGAATCCGGATACGCTGGCTCGCTACGAGAAGAACCGATTGCGTGTGGTGCCTGAACTGGTGTATAGCCCGTGGGCCACTGAGGCATGTTTGGCGGCAACCGGGGTCAAGGCCAAGGCGTGGCGTATTGATCTGGTGTTGTTTGTCAATGGTGTACCTGTGGCCACGCTGGAGTTGAAGTCGGAATTTAAGCAGGCGGTACAGAATGCGATCCGGCAGTATCAAACCACGCGATTGCCGGTGGATCCAGCGACCAAGAACAAGGAGCCGCTGCTGACCTTTAAACGCGGGGCTCTGGTGCACTTTGCGGTGAGCCAGTACGAGGTGTCTATGGCCACGCGTCTGTGTGGGGCAGAGACGCGGTTCTTGCCGTTTAATCGTGGCACGAAGGAGGGTGGGGCAGGCAATGATGTGCCTGAGGATACCACTCGGTATGCCACGGACTATCTGTGGAATGAGGTGTTGCTGCCTGAGAATCTGCTGACGATTCTGGGGCGGTATGTGCATTTGCAGATTGAAGACTTAGAGGATTGTGAGGGACGCAAGTCCAAGGAAGAGACGCTGATCTTTCCACGGTATCATCAGTGGGATGTGGTGAATCGACTGATTGCTGCGGCACGCTCTGAAGGGCCGGGGCATAAATACCTGATTCAGCATAGTGCGGGGTCGGGCAAGTCCAATTCCATTGCGTGGACGGCCCATCAGTTGTCGTCGCTGTATGATCAAGCGGGTGATAAGCAGTTCCACTCGGTGATTATTGTGACGGACAGGAGAGTGCTGGATGATCAGTTGCAGGATACGATTTACCAGTTTGAGCATGTGGATGGTGTGGTGGGACGGATTAACCGGAAAGAGGGCCAGGGGTCCAAGTCGGAGAAGCTGGCGGCTGCGTTGGAGAGTTCGCAGCCGATTATCATTGTGACGATTCAGACGTTTCCGTTTGTGTTGAAGGCGATTGAGAATAGTGTGAGTTTGAAGGAGCGGAACTACGCGATCATTGCAGATGAGGCCCACTCGTCTCAGACCGGGACCACAGCGCGGCAGTTAAAAGAGGTGTTGATGATTGAGGCTGGGGATGATCAGGACGAAGAGCTGTCTGCTGACGATATTCTGGATGCGACGGTGGCGTCACGTCGTGCGTCCAAGAACCTGAGCTATTTTGCGTTTACTGCGACGCCGAAGACCAAGACGCTGGAGCTGTTTGGCCGGTTGCCCCATCCAGAGGAACCGCCTTCCAAGACGAATAAGCCGGAATCGTATCATGTGTACAGTATGCGTCAGGCCATTGAGGAAGGGTTTATCCTGGATGTGTTGAAAAACTACACGAACTATAAGGTGGCGTACAATCTGGCGTTGAAGATTCAAGAGGCTGATGAGGAGGTGGATAGCAAGAGGGCCAAGGTGAAGCTCAACCAATGGGTGCGTTTGCACGACTATAACATTGCACAAAAGGTTCAGGTGATCGTTGAGCACTTTAAAGACAATGTGATGGGCTTGTTGTGCGGTCAGGCCAAGGCCATGGTGGTGACCAGTTCGCGTAAAGAGGCCGTGCGGTTTAAACTGGGCTTTGATACCTATATTACGGAGAAGGGGTACAAGGATATCCATGCGATTGTGGCATTTTCCGGTGAGGTGGAGTTTGCCGAGAATGATCCTAATGTGGCAGGCCTACTGGGTGAGAAATTCTCTGAGAGCAATATGAATACCCAGCTCAAGGGCCGTGATATGCGGAAGGCCTTTGATTCTCCGGATTATCAGGTGATGATCGTGGCCAATAAATTCCAGACGGGTTTTGATCAGCCCAAGCTGTGTGCCATGTACGTGGATAAGAAACTCGGGGGTGTGGAGTGTGTGCAGACTTTGTCTCGTTTAAATCGGATCTATCCGGGAAAAGACGAGGGCGGGACCTTTATCCTGGACTTCTTTAATGAGCCGGAGGATATACTGGAATCGTTTAAGCCCTACTTTCAGACTGCGACACTGGCGGATGTGTCCAATCCGGATCTGGTGTTTGACCTGTTTGACAAGCTACGTGCAGCGGGTATTTTCCTGTGGCAGGAGGTCGAGCAGTTTTGCGTGGCATTTTTCCAGAAGAGTAAGAGTAATGCGGCCATCGCCAATATCTGCAAGCCTGCGGTCGAGCGTTGGCAGAAGCGATACAGTGCAGCCATTGAGGCGTATAAACAGGCCAAGGAGGTGTTTGGCCATGCCAAGGCCTCGTCTGATGCGGTTTTGATTGCCAATGCGGAAAACAGCTTAAAGGCCTGTAAAAAAGAGAAGGATGCCATGGAGATCTTTAAAAAGGATCTGGGCACCTTTGTACGGTTCTATGAGTTCATGTCTCAGATTGTGGACTATGACAACAAGGACCTGGAAAAGCTGAGCCTGTACGCACGCAACCTTCGTCCCATGTTGCGAGAAGCTTTAATCACCGAAGATGAAGTTGACCTCAATAATGTGATGCTGAGCCACTACAGGTTATCGAAAACCCATCAGCAAAATCTGAATCTCAAAGATAACACGGCTGAGTATAACCTGACCCCTGGCGAAGGGGCAGGCACGGCCAAAGCCAAGGACAAACACGAGGAATTTCTATCTCAGATCATCGTTCGATTGAATGAGTTGTTTATCACAGACCAGCTCACTGACAAGGACCTGGTGAATTATGCCTATACCATCAGAGACAAAGTCAGGGAAAACGAATTGGTCATGACGCAGATTGCCAACAATACGCCTGAGCAGGCCATGTTGGGTGATTTCTCAAGAGCCGTGGATGATGCCGTATTGGATAGCCACGACGCCCATCAAAATCAGATGACACAATTATTATCTGATCCAGCAAAGGCCAAGGGATTTGCCAGGCTCGTGTTTGATCTGTTGAGGATGGTGGGGTGATGAACCTGAGTTTTCAGAATTGAAAGCTAATCTGTCATTCAGGTCATTTTACAGGGAATATGGCAATCGTCACACCATTGAGTCAGGTTAGTTTGACGAGGGGTTTGCAGGATGCTCATTCCGCTAGGGTGAACATCCGAGGGGGGGCGAAAACCCATGACGCAGTCGTGAATGTTGGTGATTATCGTTGCTTGACAAGGGTAAGATGTGGTAAATTGGGGTGACTGGTAGGTGAAATGAAAATAACGTAGAGATCGCAAGGTGCGTCAGCTAGGGGCTCTCCAAGGCTGAGACCGAGTTAAATTGTGAATATAGTCTGTGTATTCAATGTGAATATGGGATTATGGGATTTTAGCAAGGGCATTTTCTAGGAAGGAGCATTCATATGTATAGAAGAGTCATATGTCTGATGGCCATGGTTGTGGTGCTGGGTTTGGCGGGGAACGCATCTGCCGAGTTGCTTGCGCATTGGCGCATGGACGATGGGGCAGGTACAGCAGCACTTGATAGTACTGGAAATGGCTTTGACGGTACACTAAATGGCGATGCAGCTTGGGCGGTTGGCCAATTAGGCGGTGCCTTGACTGTGGACGGCAGCGGGGACTATGTCAATTGTGGGCTGATGGATATTGATACCACTGTCACAGGTGGTGTGTCAGCCTGTGCCTGGATCTACAAGCCTGCGGGTGGAGATATGAAGATGTGCGGCAACAACCAGGGCACTAATACCGCAGGGGGTGGTTTCAAATGCGCCATCTACAACGATCGTATGGAAATGGATCTGCAGGACGCCGGAGGTCGCACCCTGAACAGGGATACAGATGGGCCTGCTGTGCCCGGTGATACCTGGGTACATCTGGCCTGGGTTTATGATGACGAGGCTAATGTTTTCAATGAGTATCACAATGGGGTTCTGGCAGATTCCTCCACGGAGACTCAGTCTGTCGGTGTTTCAACCTCGGAGTTTCGAATTGGGTCAGATACACCCGGTCTCGGCCATTATTTCAATGGTATGATCGATGATCTGCGTGTGTATAACCATGCCATGACCGAAGCAGAGATTTTGGATGCTATGGCAGGTCGTGGGGCTGAAACAGAATTGGCTTCCAATGCGCTGCCTGAACATGAGGCTACGGATGTAATTCGTGATGGTATCCTGAGTTGGACCCCTGGTGAATTTGCCGGTACGCACCATGTGTATTTCGGCGAGGCTTTTGACGATGTGAATGATGCGACTGAGCCCACTGGCGCTGGCCTGGATGCCAATTCATTTGATCCCGGACGTTTAGAATTTGGTAAAACGTATTTCTGGCGTGTGGATGAAGTCAATGATACCGCGGACAAGACAGTATTTCAAGGTAATGTCTGGACTTTTGAGGCTGAACCCTATTCGATCCAGATAGCAGGCTCTGAGATTGTGGTGACTGCCTCAAGTGCTTCCAACGATTACTCTCTGCCGGAAAAGACCATTGATGGGTCTGGATTGGGCGAAGACGACACGCATGGCATTGCCACTGAAGCCATGTGGTTCACGGCCATGGGTGATGCCACGCCTTGGATTCAATATGAATTTGAGGGCATCAAGCAGCTGGACATCATGAAGGTCTGGAACTCGAATAGTACTGCCGAAGGCTTCCTTGGCTATGGTGTTAACGGCGTGTCGATTGAGTATTCAACGGATGGTCAAACCTGGGAAACGCTCGAAGCGGTCACTGAGCTGAGTCGGGCACCCGGTTTACCCACCTATAGCCAGTATGATGAAATCGACTTTGGCGCGGTGGCAGCCAAGATGGTTCGCTTGAACATTCAAAGCAACTTTGGCGGCTTCTTGGAGTCCTACAGCCTCAGCGAAGTTCAATTCAGTATGATTCCTGCTGCGGCCCGTACACCGATGCCTGAGTCTGGATCAACAGGCGTATTTCCCAATGATGTGGTGTCCTGGCGTGCAGGCCGTTCAGCGGCCCAGAGTACTGTTTATGTCAGTACTGATCCCAATGAAGTGGCTGATGGGTTAGCAGCTTCTGCGACATCTAATACCAACAGTATCAATCTTAGCGCCTTTGATATTGAATTGGGTGAAACCTATTACTGGCGTGTGGATGAAGTTAACAATGCTGAGGCTGTGTCTGTCTGGGCAGGGCCTGTGTGGAGCTTCTCGACCGTGGCCACATTGACAGTTGATGATTTCGAGAGTTATGGTAATGACAGTCCGGATCGTCCTTTCCAGACCTGGCTTGATGGGTATGGCTATTCAGCCGACGAATTTTTCCCTGCCGGGTACAATGGTAATGGTACCGGTGCTGGTATTGGCCATGACATCTGGACAGTCGCCAGTGAGCACTACAATGGCAATATCATGGAAACGGCCAACACAATTGCTGGCGGTAACCAGTCTATGCCGTTCTATTACAGCAATTCAGGTGGTGTGGCTTCTGAGACTCAGCGTACATTTGCAGTGGCACAAGACTGGACCATGGGTCGCGTTAAGACACTGGGCCTCTACTTCTATGGTGCTCCGGACAATGGCGGTCAGCTGTATGTCAAGATCAATGGTATCAAGAAGCTGTACGATTTGAACCCTACAGCGACTCAGGCTGCTGAGTGGCAGTTCTGGGCCATTGACTTGGCTTCATTGGGGACAAACCTTTCAAACATCACCAGCATGTGCATTGGTGTTGAAGGGGCCGGGAGCGGTATGATTCTCATTGATGACATCAAACTGTACAACCAAGACATTCAGTATATTGAACCGACCCAACCCGGTACAGATAATCTGGTGGCTCAGTACAGCTTCAACGGTAGTTTTGCTGATAGCAGTGGCCAGGGCAACAACCTGATCCCTGTGGGATCTGTTGAGATTGCCAATGATGGTGAAAGAGGTCAGGTTGCCAGTTTTAATGGTACGACCGATGCTTTGATCGTACCTCTTATTGGAGGCGGAACCACAGATGCACTCAGCTTTTCTGCCTGGGTCAAAATAAACAGTGAACTCCTTAGCGGATTCTTTGGAATTTTCCACAATGATGACTGGAGTGCAGGGGATGTCCATGGTCATGTCAGTGGCTCGACTCAGTTTACGATGGGTACCAATGGCTTGCCTAATCTCCTCAACCCCCCTTCATTGGTTGTTGATCAATGGTATCACGTCATGTATTCGCTTTCTAGTGATACTGTGTCATTGTATGTGAATGGCGTCTTGGCCGATTCTGGCCCAGGCCTGGGCGATTCAGATGCCACGTTCAATCTAGGAGAGGGTACCTTGGGTGCCTGGTCCAACAATGGCGTGATGGAACGTTTCCTCACAGGACAACTGGACGATGTGCGTTTCTACACAATCCCATTGTCAGCTGACGAAGCAGCCGGATTGGCGGGTCATTCAAAGATGTACAAACCCCTTTAACAGAGACGACTTTTCTGTGAAGCCATTTTAGTGCTTTGCTAAATCGTGGCGTTGTAACGCTGTAAAAAGTGAAACCTATGGCGGTCCTGGATTTTTCCAGGACCGCCATTTTTAAACCCTGCGAACAGGGATTTTGACAGAAAGTTAAGAAGGTATCCGCGTGGTCGTAAGCGTTTTGGAAATTGTGTGGTTGCATTGGGAGTGTCTCTTGTGACTGTGCTCAAGTTATTCGGTTGGGAGATACGCTTCAGTTTTAAGTTTTAAGTTGTTGAGCCACTGCGTGGGCTAGTTTATGGGCTGCCGCCGATGGCACTCTTTTTTTGACACGGATTACACGGGTTACAGATTGTTCTCGCGTTGCTCGAATTAGGTTATCTCACACTAAGACACAGAGACACAGAGAGCTGACGCCGGGTCGTTCGTCAAGTCGTAAATGCCCAAGGTGCAAGCTTGGTCGACATTCCTTCCGTCGCCCACTTTTAAGAACGGCTTGGTTCTTATGCGAAGGAGCCGATTGGTGAATCATTCCCAAGTACTGCGGGGCCCGTTTAGATCAGTACGCGAAGCGGTTCAAAGGAGCTGATGGCTGAGAGCTGAACGCTGATAGCTATTTTTGATTTTTTCCCTTGAAATTCAGGGGCTTTTCTCGGTACACTAAGGGTAATTCGTTTAGAAGGCGAAACCCCATATTATAAATTCAAGACAGTTATCATAAGCGACGTATTTTTATCTCCTTTTGCCTTCATGTTCTCTTAGAGTGGCTGCATGCGCAAAAATAGGCTCATTTCCGCGGGATTTGCATCGATTTGCAGTCATTGGGCGGCAGATCCGAAGTGTGAAGTGCTAAGTTAGAAGTGTGAAGTGAGGAGGGAGGGGGCATTTTTGATTTTTAAGTTTTGATTTTGGATTTATTTTGAACGGCAGAAGATGCAGAAGTACGCAGAAAGAAGATTCACGAGGTAAGACGGAAAATGAATGGCGAAGGGAAGGATGCACTCATGAACCCCAAAATACACCATATCATAGCTGCAATCTTTGTGCTTTTGGCTAGTTGTTCTGTTTGGGCTGGGGAGATTATCTATGTAGACGATGACGCGCCATTGGGTGGCGATGGTGTTTCCTGGGGTACGGCGTATCGATTTTTGCAGGATGCATTGCCTCAGGTTGACTCTCCTTTTGTGGAGCCGGAGGGGCCCATACGCAGCATTCGTTTGCTGACAAACTCGGTGGTGGAGGGTATTTCTACAGCCATAGAAATCCGGGTGGCTCAGGGAGTGTACAAACCAGACCAGGGGAGTAAAGACACATTGAAGGATCGGACGGCTTCATTTCCGCTGGCTAATGGTGTTGTACTAAAGGGCGGCTATGCCGGGTTGGGCACGTCTGATCCCAATGAGCGGGACATTGAAACCTATGAGACTATTCTGAGTGGTGATCTGGCTGGGGATGATGTGGTTGTACAAGACCCTTGCGATCTGGAGACCGAGCCTACTCGGTTTGAGAATAGCTTTCATGTGGTTTATTCTATTGAAACGGGTGCCAATACGTTGCTGAGTGGATTTGTGATTACTGCTGGTCATGCCAATGGAAGTGCTTGGCTTAATACTAGCGGCGGAGGATTGGTTGTTGAGTTGGCCGATATGAGGATTATGTCTTGTACGTTTCTACGCAATTATGCAGGGGGAGGAGGCGGTGTCTTTTGCCGCCAGTCTAATTGTATTTTTACGTCCTGCCAGTTCAAACAAAATTGTGCTGGCGGAGGAGGTGGCGTTGCTTGTTATCAATCAGACTGTGGGTTTGTTTCATGTCAGTTCATGGACAATGCGGCCTGGACGGGAGGGGGTGTTCGTAATAGCGCCATCTTTGTTGGGGGCAACATAACCAAGGTTGAGGGGAGTCCCTTTTTCGAATACTGTGTTTTTGGGGAGAATCATGCTGGTGTTCATGGAGGAGGCGTCTACAATGAATATGGTTGTCCGGTCTTTGAAAACTGTTTGTGGTATGCTAATAGACTGTCTGATGAATATGGAAGAAGTGGCGGTGGGATGTTTAATAGAGGGTATCTTAGCAGTCGTCCGCAGTTAGATAATTGTACCTTTGTGCAGAATCATGCTATGTATGGCAGAGCCTTTGCCTGCGGTGGTCGAGAAGGCGGTAGCCGTCCAAGGATTACCAATTGCATACTTTGGGAGCAAGATACCCCTGTATACCAGGATGATCCTTCTTTTATAGAAATCAGGTATAGCAATGTGCGAGGCGGGCGATATGGCAAGGGCAACATTGATCAAGATCCTTGTTTTATTGATTCCTTCGGTCATGACTATCATTTGAAATCACAATCTGGCCATTGGGATTCTGAAACCGAAACATGGATATGTGACGATGCGACCAGCCCCTGTATTGACGCGGGCGACCCTAATAGTCCTATTATGCATGAGCCATTCCCCAATGGCGGAGTGATCAACATGGGTGCCTATGGGGGAACTGCTGAGGCAAGCAAGAGCTACTTTGGTAAGCCGGTTTGTGAGACGATTGTAGCCGGTGATATTAATGGCGATGGTAAGGTGGATTTTGAGGACCTGGTGATATTAATGCGGCATTGGACTGATGGGGGGCATTAAGTGTGAGGTGTGAAGTTAGAAGTGTGAAGTGCGGAATCGCTCGGCGATGTACGTTGATCAAAATCAATGAACCACAGAAGACGCAGAAATACGCAGAAAGATGGCTATAGAAGGGGATAAACTGATGGGAGACAAAATGCGAGTAGTACGAGCCAAAAGCAAAGTGGGAGTGATTATTGTAGTGCTGTGTATGGTGGTCAGTACGGTGGCCATTGGAAGCGATTCTATCACGATCGAGACGGGTTCGGTGAAACCATCTCCTGCGATCTGGGGTAAGTATGTGGTCTGGAAGGGGGCAGAGAATGAGGTCTATGACATGGCGGATACAATAACACTGGACATCACAGCCTTCAATCCGAGTTCAGAGCCCATGACCATCTCTTCCTCTGGATCTTGGATGTATGAGTCTTATCGCATTGACGGAACGTTCGATCCATATTCGTTTGAAATGGCAATGCCATCAGTACGCCACATGACCATCGCTCCAAACGCGTCATACACCTGGACAAGAAAAATCCCCATACAGGACCACTACTGGTATACCTTTACACCAGGGACTCATTCTATCACAGGCGTTCTCATAAGCTACGCAGAGAGTGACATGATTGAGTTTGAGATTGTCGAGTGAACTTACCATAATCACACATAATTCGGGGGCCAAGAAGATTTGGCTGGCGCCGGCCAAATTGAGTTGAAAGCACTGCCGTTGGCCTGGATCACGCTTCGCTTAAAAAGTTGAACAATGGAAGATTTTGCGTCGTGCCTCCTCCTAAGGAACACCCCATTTTTCGGC
>CAZBTJ010000170.1:0-10913 GCA_964494325.1 uncultured Pirellulales bacterium | reverse complement strand
AAAACTGAAAACCAAAAACTATACACCACAGGGCTTTTTGCAAAAGTCCTGTTAATAATGTATCCAATAACCATTATAGGCATATCATCACCGTTGGGTTTGCCAATTACGCCTTGTTTTGCGACAATCTGCGTGTCATCAACTTATTTTCTGGGACAATGCTGTGGATTATGCATCACACTGCACCTGTGCGCCAAAACTGAATGGTCATCACAACCTGCTGTTCGCAGGCGACTTCGAACGCAAATTCAGACTGTTCGCAAGACTATACAGAATGAATCTGGTAGGGGCGTGAAGCCAGGGGTGAAACCTGAGACTTGAAACCTGAGGTACTGGCCGTCCAGCGGCAAGCTCGGCATAACGAAGTCCGTGCGAACGCACAATAACCACGCACCACGACTTCGTCATTCCGAAGCACTGAGGAATCTATTAAGAAAGCTCCGCGAAGCGGCTCAGCTCTGACCATGCCCACAGGACACGGTTTTACTGGCGGAATAAAAAAAGAGACTCTGGATCACCCAGGGCCGCTTAGGCTGATTGGCAAAAGGGCAGGGCCACGTTTGTGGTCCTGCCCTCTGTTGTTTACGACGCTTTCGCCTTGCTCTCCCGGCTCAGAAGAAAAGGCCTATTCAACCTGGTTCGTCAGGCCGTATAGGTGCCATGAGTTATTGTTTTTCTCCTGCGTCAAGGTAATCACCAGATCTTGGCCTTCCACCGCGGTGAACTGGTAATTGATGTAATAGGCATCGTTGCCATTGGCCATTCCCACGGACGTGGCATTGTCCTCACTGACATTGCCCGTGTAATCAGAAATGGGGCCAGACCCATCGGGATCGAACACGAAGGTCACATCGCGATCATCGGTCGCACCCCATTGGCGTGTATAGATACGCGTTTGATAGGTCTGTCCAGCGGTGAGCCCACTGAGTGTCCAGGTGGTGGTCCCACCCGGGACGCAGCTACCGTTGTAGTACATGTCCGTCAGCAGATCCACCAGGCCGCCTGTGACATTGTGACTGCCGTTGCCACCGTGCTCAGACAAGAGCCCCGAGGAAATCTCTCGGTTAAAGTTCAACGTGCCATTGGCCGCGTTGTTGTAGGCATCGAACTGAACGCCATTGATCAAGGCACCCGGCGTACCCGTGCCGAAATCCAGGGTGTGGGTGTAGGTGTTGTCAGCACTGATGCCGCAATCTTCATCACTGGTGATCTTGACATAGCTGAACATTGGCCCAGTGGACTCCAGGGCTTGGGGAGACAGCTTTACGTCATCCACATACAAGACGCCGACTGCACCAGCCCCATCCACACCAATGGACAGCTTCGTGACATTATCCAGCCCACTCACGGAAGACAGGTCAATGTTCCAGAGAATCCAGGAACTATTCGCAATGTCAGCAGGGTCCTGGTCATAAGCGATCTTGACATTGTTGACCTTGACGTAGAGCTCTCCGCGGTTGCCTGCCATGCCATGGAAGGCTATAGACAGGGCCTGGAGGCCGTTTAGAGTCCAGTTTTGACCATCCAGAGGCAGGTCCACCTGAGAGCCTGCACCGTCGTAGTAGACAGGCATGGATTGAGACCCGCTGTAAACCATGCCGGTCTCCATGATCAAACCATCATAGTGAGGACTTGACGATGTCCAAATGTCATGGCCAATAGCGGCACCCGTGCCATTACCACCGTACTCGGCAGGGAAGAACTCATCCGCTGAATAGCCAATGCCATCAAGCCATGTTTGGAAAGGACGATTTGGACTGTCGTTGCCATAGCTCTCAAAATCATCCACGACAATGGCTGCCACGGTTGAGAAGCTCCACACAGGACCTGCCCACACAGACTCGGCCTCTGTTTCGTTGACTTCATCCACACGCCAGTAGTAGGTGGCACCCAGTTCAAGATCCACTGAGGTCAGATCAAGACTGTTGGTATCGGAGGTGGTTGAAGCGGCCAGACCATCAGCCACTTCATTGGGATCTTGACTGATATAGACCGTGCTTTGAGCTGCCTCACGGCCTGCACGCCAGGATACAATAGCGTCAGGAAGCACGCCTGTTGATCCAGACTCAGGCTCTGGTGTACGAGCAGCCACAGGAATCATGGAGAACTGAACTTCACTCAGGCTGTAGGCCTGCATGAAGCCACCAAAGTTGCTTTGGACGGCTAAACGAACCATCTTCGCTGCTATGCCACCCAGGGCGATTTCATCGTACTGATTGTAGGTGGGTAGACCTGATGCCCGACTGAACTCATTCACATCTTCAAAGACTGTCCAGGTTTCACCGTCCTTTGAATACTCGATCTGAACACCCATAACACCATAGCCAATAAAGCCTTCGGCAGAACTGTTGGAATTCCAGACCTTCATGGTATCCAGCTTTTTAATCACATCAAATTCATATTGAATCCACGGTTCCGCATCGCCCATGGCCGTGAACCACATGGTTTCTGTTTGGATGGCATGTGTGTCGTCTTCACCCAACCCGGAGCCATTGAGGGTCTTTTGAGGCGTTGAAAACTCATTCGAAGAACTGGATGCTGTGGCAATTATCTCGGAGCCGGGAATTTGAATGGAATAGGGTTCCACCACAAAGCTCCAGACATCACCTTTGAACACGGTCTTGTCCGGAGTGCCATTGACTTCATCCACACGCCAGTAAACCGTTTTACCGAAATCCATGAATCCCAGGTCATATGAAGTGTCATTCAGGCCTTGGGCAGTCGGCACAGTGGCAGACTCAACCTCTTCCAAGCTGTTCCCCACGTACACATTGTGCGTGGCTGCAAACTCTCCAGGTTCCCAGCTGAGATCAGCATCGCGCAACACATCTGCGGCCTGATCTTCCGGGCTGGGGTCGTAGGCATTCTCACCACCCAGCAAGTTTCGAATTTCACTCGGTGTCAGGGCTCGGCTGTAGATCTGGATTTGGTCCATCAGCCCGTCAAAATAGCCATAGGCCATTCCGCCAATGGCAATGGGTGCATTGACCACCGCCCGAGGAGATGCCTGCCCGGTATGAACCGCCTGGCCATTGAGATAGATGGTCGGTTGCTTATTGTCATACACGATCATAATGTGGTTCCAGTCCTCGCCTATTTCGGCCTCGTATGCGGCAAGGACGGGCATGTAGCCGCCACCGTGTTCATACACGGAAATACCGTTGGTTCCAATAGACAGTCCGGCACCCCCATTGGCATCACCCCCATGGGCCGGATCAAAGGCATATCTCTGACCGCTGGTCCCGCCCGTGCCTGCGGTTGATTCTGCATCCAACTCATGGGTGACTGTTGTTTTCATCCACCCGCCAAAGCTGAACGTATTCGTGGGGTGGCCGTTGCTGCCGACAGTCATAACGTCATCAATACCGTCAAATCCGAGTGCGTAGCCTACTACCCCGGGTTGCTGGTACAGTGTGCCATTGAAACTGCCATCGTTCTGCTGACCACTGCTGTCCTGCAGTGTCCCGCCAGATTCCTCGAATTTCCACCAGCCAACAAGATCCGGGTCCGCCGCATTGCTCACGCTGGCAGGAATCAGCCCCAGAACAAAGGCCAGAGAAACCAAACAAATAAATCTTCCACACATGATAGTCCTCCTTCAAAAAAAACATGAAAATATGTGCTTACGTCAACATAAATCTCCAGGGTAGCTCTATTAATTGCTTTTGAGCGACAAGTAGACCATTTTTGTATTCTGGCAAGGAAGGGAAATCAGCCTTAGTTGAAGCTAAGGCGGCTTTTTCCTGACGCAGTCCAGAATCAAAAAGATTCGCTTGCCCGCCACGCCAATATGAATTATTAGAGGTGCCCTGTCAAGATTAAGCCGACCCTTCTTCCTGCACCAATTCTCTCTTTACGCGCCACCATCTATTCTGTAATCAAGCACTAGAAACCATTCCAGGACCCACTTGCAAAACAGTAGATTCATTATTGATTAGCCGCTACGATGGGGATCGTCTCGGTGGCAATCGGAATCTGCTTGAAATCAACGGCCGTGCATGTCAGCATAGTTGCATCAGAATCAAGGGCCACCGTGGCTTGCCAGAAAAAGACTTTGGATGCACCGCTCCCCACACTGGACCAGGTACATTCCAACGGCGTTTCTGCGCCTTGCAGAAAGATCGCTTTCACGTCGATCCAGGCCACGCCCTGGACAGTCACCCCATCGCCGGTCTGCGTGCGCACAGCCTGGGTGATCTTAAAGGGATACGGTGGAGCCACTCGCTTGTCGATTTCCTGCCCAAGGAATCGACTGCGTTGATCAATGAAAGACAGGTGTTGATCAAATGATTGCTCCGGTGACAGTGCCATGAAGAGGGTTGCCCAATGTGACATATACCCTGCATTAAACGAAGACGCCAGCAAGTGATGCATATGGCCATAATACAGCCGTTCATACGCAGGTATTGCCAGCATTCGGCTGAGATCACTACTGGCCACCAGGCCGCGATTCCACTGATAAAACGCATCAATATCATGGGGAAAATAGAGGATCCTGCCATCCTCGGGGCGTACATAAAACTGGGCATTGTGTGGTCCGCCCATACTATAATTATCGCCGGCCCCATTGGCCGTGGCCACGGCAAAGGACCCCAGCCATTGATCCACATCAATCATGTGATCCAGGTTCTGTTGAAAGTTGTTCGTACTGCTGCTGAAATGTCGTCCCAGTTCGAGGATGGAGGCAAAATCGTCCTGTTTACGGTTGTTTTTAATCTGATAGACCCAGCGATAATTCTCCTTGCCCTCACCCAGGCTGCGAATGCCTGTGGACGTCACCCTGTCGGGCTGCGGTCGCTTGTAGCCTTCAGGATCACCGTTTTTTGTGGTATAGGGATAATAGATGTACTCCAGTTCATAGACTGTGCCGTCACTGCCATCCTGAAACTGACTGTCCAAATAGATCGAGCTGAACCGCGCGAGCTGCAACTCGGCGGTACTCGTATGAGACTCCCGGGGAGCAATCACATGGATCATGTCACTGTATTTACTTAAAGCACCGCCTGCATGATTCATGGCCTGATGAATCAACATTTCCCGCTGACCCGGGCCAATGCCCTCGGACCGGTCAATGGCCACGGTCTTGTGGATACCTCGAAAGAGATGGTCCGAGGGAAACTTCAGATTGAATCCCACCTCAGCTGCCACGTGTCGATGACGCTGACTGCTCTTGAGGCGAACACCCACGTCATAGAATACATCGCTTTCGTCATAAATCACGGTGGCTCCGACACGATCATTACTCATGATATGGATGTCGGTGAACATCCAATTATAATCCTCGCTCGCCATCACAATGCGTACATTATGTATTCCATTCGAGACGGCCAACTCGTCATGAACCTTGTACAAAGTTCTGGACATGGGGCCTGCCACAGGCATCATGGAACTGTTTCCTGCCCGATCAACGGCTTCAAAATAAAACTGGACCACAGTCGCCTTGGCCTGCCCGGGAATGGTCGTTGTGTGCCTCTCACCGACCCTGGACGTCGCCACCTGGTTCCACGTCATGCCATCAACACGCCACCACAGCATCACAGACGCAATCCCATCTGGATCTTGCGCAGAGACTGAGACCTCCACAGACTCATCGGCCTGGGGCACGGCCGGTTCATGATGTAGGCTATGCAGTGTGGGGCCGATGTTTTCGGTACACGAGTTTTGGTGGCCCGGTGTACCGTGGTGACTTGGTACGTCAATCAACGTAGTGCGGGCCAGCCGATTGAAATACAGACGTGTGTTTAGCTGATTGGAACCACCGATCCACTTGGCCCGAAAGGAAATCTCATACTCCCGACCATTGGTAATGGACCGATTCTGGGCCAAGGTTGTTTCAACATGATTGTGCATGTGTTCTGTGGGGCCAGTGGCCTTTAGATGCAGCACGTGATTGTTCGGATTGTCCGGGTCCACCACAGGTCCACTGTGGCGATGATTGCCCAGGAGTCGCCAGGTCGCTGTGGTATGGGACTCAAAATCAGGGTTCTGAATCAACTGCAAAGCCGCCCCGTCGGGCTCTTCAATCACACTGATATCATCCAGCAAAACCTCACCTGCATCGAGTAATCCCAGCACAAACTCCTGCCACTGGCCGTCCGGGCCCACAGAACTGGACTGGGCGATCCCACGATACACGGTGGTTTTCCAGGATGACCTTGCCCCCTGGTTACTGGCACACCAGGCCGAGGCTACAGCATTGTCAGCCTGCGGATCACGCAGCTCCAGACTGGCACCGTATCCATCGGCATAGGCAGGCCAGGGTGCGTCGTCATAGTAGCGGACTTCATCCACGGGATTGCCCTGGGCATCCACCAAACGCAACCCTTCGCCTTTGTTTGACAGCTTGCCGGTATACTCACCCACAATCTGAATGTCCGGATACAGGCTTGCTAGCCCTTGGCTCTGTTTGGCAATGACCAGATGGTCACCTGGCTGCAAAACCGTGCCAGGTGTGAATTCATAGTAAATCCCCCTGTCCATGCGCCATCCTGTCAAATCCACGGGGGCCGTCCCCCTGTTGTACAACTCGATCCACTCTTCCGAAGAAAGAGTGGCCACTGTTGGAGGGCTGATCTCCTGCGACACGATCAGTTCGGGCAGAATGAGAAAATCAGAACTGTTCAGACTGGTATTCAACCCGTGGACTGCCAGTATGTTGCGCCCGACACGCAGATGGCCCGAAAAGGGGGTCACATCGAAGTCCTCAAACGCCCCTGCCTCGTGCCCGGCCGTGGCCCCGGCATCCGGTGCCAATACAGAGGGTGCATTGGCACGCGCCACCTCCTGACCATTCAAGTACGCGACAAAACCGTCGTCATATTTCATCCTGAGTGTCAAAACATCCACCACCAGGGGCTGAGCCAGATCAAACGGGATTCTGACATACATAGAGCGGGTCTTGCCCAGCATGTCTGCGAGCACGTCCGTGCCGATATCCCCTTCATAACCGGCCCCTACCTCATACCCTATGCCGGTGGTGCTGCCGATCCCATCAGTCCAGATCGACTCATCAAATTCTGGATCACCGCCGGTCCAGTCCAATCCCAAAGAGCTGCCTGTGGGGATGAGTGTCAAGGCTGTGGCCCCCTGCGTGAGCAGAGTTCGCTGCTCATACTCACCAGGGCTCTCAGGCACATCAGGGCCGTGATAGAATATCTCATTAATCACAACCTCCCTGTTGAAACTGAATTGATTGGCAGAGCCGGGTGTGGCAAGGCTGGGATAGAACCATGGGCCCGGACCCGTTTCTTTACGGCCCCGGTGTTCCGACTCGACGATCAATGCATCCAGCACGGTGGCTTGATCAACTGTATATAAAAACACCTTCTCATCTTTTTGGGGCCTAAAGCCCAATTCAGCTTCGTGAATCACCAGATAGGCCTCGGGCAAAAGCACCTGGGCACTCAGGCTATACTCAGACTGAATGTCACCATCACACACCAGAGTCATGTTCTCCAATTGAATGGCTTCTGTGCCATAATTAATCAGTTCCACCCAGAAATCGGTCTGGCTCTGGCCATTGATCTCGTTAAAGGCCAGACGGGGTACTGTCCCAGGTGCAGTAGGCTCAGTAGGCTCCAATACCATCTTTAGCCTTCTGGGTCTGTAGCTGGGTTGACGTTTGGGTATGTTTTCCTCATAAAAATTAAACTGACCAGGCGTACCTCCTACCTGCAGGCTCCAGGTCCAGTTTTGCGCGACATCACTGGCCGTACTCGCATGACGCTTGGCCAGGGAAACACCGGAACCGTCAGGTGCCACAGGCCAGTCCCCCCTGTCTCCATAGCTCAACACATCCATCACACGATCACTGTTATTGAAAAGACGGATTGTCTCACCGGAGCTGTTGAGTCTTCCCTGGAATGGCCCGTGCACAATGCCTGACAATCCATCAGACGCTAGCCTATCCGGATCTTGGGCGACAACCACATACCCTCGCCCTGAAATGAACGTGCCTTCGGGAAAGACATACTCAATGCCCCCTTGAATGGACCAGCTGGAGATATCCACATCAATGGCCTGCTGGTTGTAGAGTTCTACCCACGCCTGTGTGGTGGCCTGACCGGGATTGTACATCACCTCATTAAACACAACAATACTGTCCGCATGGAGGGTTTGCAGGGCAAATAAACAAAAGAAGGTTATCAGTGTTTTTACAAAACCACTTTTCATCCAGTGCGTCCTCTCCCGTGCGAGTCAAGATTGTTTGGTTTACTGCGGCACATACCCCAGCTTGTTGCCCCAGACGGCCCTCTGGACTCCAACCAAGTCCGGATTCCCCTCGTGCGGGATAGTATTTAGATTTTGGCTGCTCCAATCCCATCTATCCATGAGATGGATTGTGCGCGAATCTCGCCACCCGAACCACTCGGAACGACCGTCGGCCATGCCCACCACAGTCCCTGAGCCATGACGCGCAGGAATACCGTTCCACCAGGCTGCCCGACTCCAGGGCACAGCCCAGGCTGCGTCCCAATCCTCGCCAAAATCGTCAATAAACACAATGCGTTGCGCAGGATTTTTGATTTTGAACCGGTTCTTCAACACCGGGCCACCGTCAAAACTCGCTCCGTTCATGGCATGTGACATACTGTAGGATCGCATCTCATGGGACTTGGCCACAGGACAGCGAAACACCTTGATGTTTTTCACAAAGGGAAACATCACGCCCGCCTCTATCGCAAGGATCTGATCCTCGATCGACGCCTCGACCGGCGTGTTGCCCACCGGTCTTCTGATCCATGGGGCTTTGTCTTTGGCGGCCGTGGTCCCAACTTCGAAGGCCTGAGCGCCGGGCATATTCCCACTAAATTCGTCGCAGTAGAGGATCCAAGCCATCACCAGTGTCCTGTTGTTTTGCAGACATACAGCCCGTTTGCCCTGTTCTCGTGCCCGGCTCAATGCGGGCATCAGGATACCCATTAACACGGCAATAATAGCAATCACCACCAGCAACTCAATTAAGGTAAACGCTCGGTGTTTTCTTGCGATTGATTCAGCCATGTCCATTCTCCTTCTAAACACAGTTACCAGTTCACATTCCGATTATAGACTATATCGGCCGTATTATCTCAAGAAGCTTTCCTTTTTATGCGACATTTTCTCAACTTCGTTTTAAATCCAAGAATTCGGCGACAAACCGTCATAAAACAGCCTAAACTGCCTCATTAGAGCTTATATAAATGTAAACAATGTAAAACTCACGATAGAACCCAAAAGCCAACACCCTGTTTTACGACACACATCACCACCACATTGTGGTATGATCCGAACCATGGCATAAAACAAACTCACAAAGGAGCACCCATGTATGATCCGTATGAATTTTATCATTACCTGCCCGTGAATGATGATGCGATGCGTTGGGGTATCTATGTGACAGGCGCCGGGCGTGGACGTATCCCTGCGAGAGGAAGCTACCCCTCTGAAGGTCACCCCTCACTCTATCAATTCGACTGGAAACGAGGTCGAACTCTACCCGAGTTCCAGCTCATCCTCATCACCGACGGTCAGGGTGAGTTCACCTCTCAAGCCGCCCAGGGGATACCCGTAGAGCCGAACACATTGATTACTCTGTTCCCAGACGTTTGGCACCGCTACCGCCATGACCCATCCATCGGTTGGCAGGAGCGATGGATATCACTCAACGGTGAAACCATCCATCGCTTGATGGACCAGGGCCTGATTCACCCGGGAAAGTCGGTTCAGCCTGTCAAAGATGTAAAAAAACTGACCAGCGCCTTTGATGGCCTGCTCAGTCGCACTCACACCGACCCTAAGGAAAATTTAATTCTTCTGTCACTGCGTGCCATGAACCTGATCGCCGAGGCCCTTGAACAAACCCTGAACGAACCCTTACCCTCTGCGGCACAGGCTTCAAATCTGCCCAGGCACGTGGATGATACCCTGGTCGCCCAGGCCATGGACCTAATCTGGACACACAGTCACAGACCCCTGTCAGTCAATGACGTCGCAGAGCACCTGCCGTGCACACGCCGGACTCTGGAGCGTCGCTTCGCCACCGAACACGGCCACTCAATCCTCGAAGAAATCAGCACCTGTCGCCTCAGTCGGGCCCGACGTCTCTTACGAGAAACAGACCTGCCCGTCAAGTCGGTCGCCCCTCTGGCCGGATTCACCAGCCGGGAACGCATGCGCATCGCCTTTCAAAATCAACAAGACTGTTCACCTGACCAATACCGTAAGAGATTTCGCATCTCCAATGGCAAATAGTGTTTTGTGACAGAAAGAGTTTTTACTGCTAGCTGACGCTTTTGTGAGCAATCCTTTCAGGAAGCCATAACCGGACTTTGACATTGAACGTGGTGCTTTCGACAGGAAGCTCTGAAAAGAGCTGTCAGCTTTCAGCAATCAGCACTCAGCCGGAAACAAAAATAAGTTAGAAAATCAAGAGATAGCCGAGACTAGAAATAGCTCCTGCCCAGGCAGGATTCAAAAAAGCTGATTGCTGACCGCTGATGGCTGAGAGCTGCTTTATCCAAGCCGTTCTTTAAAGTGGGCGGAGGAAGGAGTGTCGACCAAGCTTGCTTGACGAGACAATCCTGACAAAGCACACGCAGGGGCCGAAGGGACCTGGAACGGCAAATGCGAGAGTAAGCAAGAATCCTACGCCCCCGGCACCATCTGTATCCATCTGTGGCTTAAAAGCAGTTTTTAGTTTTTCGTTGTTAGTTGTTAGTTTCAATCCGTGCAACCCGTGAAAACCGCGGCTTCCGTGGTTCAAACTGGGTGGTGGCCACCGCCATTATTTCAGTAGCCACGTAATCCGTGTCAAACAATAGAGCTTTCAGCTGTCACCCTTCAGCTCTCTTATTTGAATCGCTCTGCGATGCTTGTCTAATAGACCCCTCGGTGCCTCGGCGTGACAAGTCGTGGTGAGGCGTTATTGCCAT
>CAZBTJ010000169.1:0-11267 GCA_964494325.1 uncultured Pirellulales bacterium | reverse complement strand
ATATTCAAGATAGAGCCGATGTGAGAAACTCCCTTTTCAATATGCGACAGTTCTATCTCCATCGAATGCGGCAGCCGGCTGGGAGGAAATAGGGGTACTCGGATTTAAGTTTTTTAGCAAGTGACAACTATTCAATACCGAGATCCGAGGATCGCCCCCTCGCCTCGACCGTCTGTGCCAGGCACAGTGCCCCCAGGAGGGTAATGAGGATCAATGCAACGGCGGAAAGAGTCGCTTTCATGAGGGTCTCCTTTAGTCTTTATTCAGAATGATATGATCTACTGCGCCGTAGGCATACGATCAAACCATAGAATACTCCTCAGACGTGTTAGACGTGAGATACAAAACTGATTGCGGTAAAATTTATATTCTCGCGGACCGTGAAATACGCGGGTATGATGTGCGTGAAGGCCGCCTACTGGCTTAAGAGAACGCATCCATTGCGAGCGGTCGCATGACAGGTTTCCTCGTGGGAATCTGAAAATACCATTCAAACACAGAGGGCCGTGTGTCCATGGACAGGGTTAACATAGTGGAGACATCTGTATGAAGCAGAAGCATTTATTAGAGCGACCCTCTGTAATGATACTATTGACTCTATTGACCCTGGCTTCAGTTCAGGCCGAGCGCACACGCAATCCCGTGATCTGGGCCGATGTGCCGGATGTGGCGGTCATTCGCGTGGGGGACACCTACTACATGAGCAGCACGACTATGCATATGAGTCCGGGCCTTCCAATCATGAAGTCCAAGGATCTGGTCAATTGGGAAATGCTTAACTATGCGTACGACCGACTGGTCGAAAACGATGCTATGAACCTGGAGAATGGCCGGACCGCCTATGGTCAGGGCTCCTGGGCCAGTTGTCTGCGTTACCACAACGGGACCTACTACGCGACCACGTTTTCCAGCACCAGCGGCCGAACCCACATCTACACGACAAAGGACATTGAAAAGGGCGATTGGAAGGCTTCGATTTTTAGACCTTCGTTGCATGACCATTCCCTGTTCTTTGATGACGATGGCCGCGTGTACATGATTTATGGTGCTGGAAAGCTGACGCTTGTGGAATTGGAATCGGATCTCTCAGGCATCAAACCAGGCGGAGTCAACAAGGTCATCATTGAAAACCCCAATCTGTTGTTTGGCAAAAATGAGGTGGGTGGTCTCAATGGCGAGGGCTCCCAACTGATCAAGGTGAACGGCAAATATTATCTGCTCAACATTGCGTCGCCCAGAAGCCGCTGGTCCCGATCTGTCCTGATCCATCGAGCTGACACAATCACTGGCCCTTATGAAGGACGTGTGGGTCTTGAGGACCAGGGTGTGGCTCAAGGATGTTTGATTGATACACCGGAGGGTAAGTGGTACGCTATGCTGTTCCAGGATAATGGTTCTGTGGGACGCAGCCCGTGGCTCGTGCCCGTGACATGGCAAGACGGCTGGCCTGTATTTGGAATCGACGGGAAGGCGCCAAGGGTCACTGATATTGAAGACACTCAAAAGCTGCTGGACAGCAATATTGTGACTTCTGACGAATTTGACCGCAAGAAGGGCGATGCCTTACCCATGGCCTGGCAGTGGAATCACAACCCTGACAACAGCAAATGGTCCATCGGCGAGCGTGAAGGCTATCTGCGACTCACCACAGGCCGGATCGACAGTACTGTATTGTCCGCCAAGAACATCTTGACCCAACGCACCTTTGGCCCGGTCAGTTCCGCGACGACCAAGGTGGATGTCTCCAACATGAAAGACGGAGACTACGCAGGTTTGATGGCACTGCAAAGACAATTCGGTTCAGTTTGTGTCAAGATGGAAAACGGCGCCAAGTCGATTGTCATGATGGGTGTCGGGGCTCAACAGAGGAATCAACGCGGTCGACGGAACCAGGCCAGTCCGCCCGTTGAGGTCGAGAGTATTCCTCTATCGCAGTCCACAGCGTATTTCAAGATTGATTGTGATTACCGAAATAAAGCGGACAAGGCGTATTTTCATTACAGCCTGGACGGAGAGAACTGGACAAAGATCGGCTCGGTCCTGCAGATGTCCTACTCCATGCCGCACTTTATGGGCTATCGTTTCGGCCTGTTCAATTACGCGACCAAGACTGTCGGCGGAAGCGTGGATTTTGATTACTATCATGTCACGGATGAGATATCTTCGGTTGACTAATTTCTTTACGTTTTTTTTGTAGAAGTATGAAAGGTTTAGTTGGATGAAAAAGAGATTGACATTTGGATTGCTTTTGTTTTGCGTGTTAGGCGCAATGAGTTCGGTTGTTCAAGCGGATTATCCGGTTATTTCGAATCGTTACCTGGCGGACCCGACTTCTCTGGTGTATGAGGGGCGTGTCTATGTCTACTGTTCAAATGATGATGAAAGTCCGCTTCAGGGTGGGTATAACATTCCCAATGTCGTGTGTATTTCCACCAGCGACATGAAAAACTGGACGGACCATGGTATCGTTTTTGACGCGGCCGGGGATACGAGCTGGGCCAAAAAATCATGGGCACCGGGGGCCATTGAGAGAAACGGTAAATTTTTTCTGTATTTCGGTAACGGTGGGGGCAATATCGGCGTCGTGGTCTCCGACAGCCCGACAGGTCCCTTCAAAGATGTTCTCGGCAAGCCTCTGATAGAACACAGTACCCCAGGTGTGCAGCCGGCAAAGAACATGTGGCTGTTCGATCCCGGTGTATTCATTGATGATGATGGTCAGGCTTACATCTATTTTGGCGGGAATGGTGACGATAATGTACGCGTGGCCAAACTCAAACGTGACATGGTGACTCTCGATGGCGACGTGATCAAGATGAGTGCCCAGAACTTCTTTGAAGCCGCCTGGGTCTTCAAACGCAATGGCATCTATTATTTTACGTACTCTGCCAATCCCAGGGCTGGTATGAGTTTTGACTACATGACAAGCACGGAAGGTCCTATCAGCGGCTATACCTATACTGGTAAAACCTCTGATCAGCCTCCTCTGAACGACAACAACCATCATGCTGCCCATTTTGAGCTCAACGGCAAATGGTATGAAGTGTATCATAACCGTATTGTGGCCAATGAAGCAGGTATCCCCACTGGTTTTCGTCGTAACATTGCTATTGACTCTTTTGATTTTGATGCAGAGGGTAAAATTATCAAGGTTGTGCCGACTTTGAATGGCGTAGTTCAGGATGGTTTCCTCGATCCATTTGCAAGAGTGGAAGGTGAAACATTCAATGCCCAGAAGGGGATTGAGACCGAGATTTGTAAGGCAGGCGGTATGAATCTCTGTGACATCCAGAATGGCGATTGGGTTAAGCTTAGGGGTGTTAATTTGAGCGACAATGGCGCCAAGACTTTCAAAGCGACTGTGGCCAGCGAAAAAGGCGGCAAGATCAAAATCCGTGTGGGCGGGCCTGAAGGCTTGGTTCTGGGCACTTGTGATGTCGTCGCCACAGGCGGTTCGCAGTCATGGAAGGAAGTTCGCTGTCCTGTTAGAAAAGTCGCAGGCGCTATTGATGTGTGCTTGAAGTTCGTGGGCGATGAAGGCGATCTGTTCAATCTGGACTGGTGGCAGTTTACGAAGTAACCAAAGTGGAGAACATGAGTATGAAAACAAAAGCGGGATGGATCTTACTGATTGTACTATTGACGCTCTCGAGCTACGCGACGGCCGCTCCTGATCCGAATTTCTATGTGTTTCTCTGCTTTGGCCAGTCCAACATGCAGGGCTACCCGGGGATCGAGGACCAGGACAAAGCAGTGGTGAATGATCGCTTTGAGATGTTGGCGACGGTGGATTTCCCGAGTCACAATAGAACCAAGGGGAATTGGTACAATGCGGTACCTCCGTTGTGCAGGCCTAATAGCGGTATTAGCCCTGCGGACTATTTTGGCCGAACCTTGGCTGATACATTGCCGGACACTATCAAAATCGGTGTGGTCAATGTGTCTGTGGCAGGGTGCTCGATCGAACTGTTCGAAAAGGACAGCTATCAGAGCTATGCGGACACGTCAGCGTCGTGGATGAAAAATATCATCAAGACGTACTAGGGCAATCCTTATCAGTTCTTGGTGGACAATGCCAAACTGGCTCAAGAAAAAGGGGTGATCAAGGGCATCCTGTTGCATCAAGGTGAGTCCAACTCGGGTGACAGGCGATGGCCTGGCAAGGTCAAGGGGGTTTACGACAATCTGATCAAGGACCTGAATCTCAAGGCCGAAGACGTGCCTTTGTTTGCCGGTGAACTCGTGAATGTGGATCAGGGCGGTGCCTGTGCCGGTATGAATAGCATTATTGCGGAACTGCCCAAACTCATTCCCAATGCCTATGTGATTTCTTCGAAGGGATGTATTGGCCGTCCGGATCATTTGCATTTTGCACCTGAAGGGTACAGAGAGTTCGGCAAGCGATATGCAGAGACCATGCTTTCGGCGTCACCTTTGGCCAAAGGGCTGTTTCACGGTGCAATCTCACAGAGCGGCGGTTCGTTTGGGCCTTCGCGTCCCACCACCTATCCAGGTGAAAATATGAAGCGTTTGGGCAATGCCGAACGTGACGGCAAGGCCTACATGGCCAATGCCGGTGTGACATCCATTTCGGAACTTCGCAAGATCGCTGCGGACAAACTGCCGAGTGGGCGAGGATGGCCAGTCCTCGATGGATGGATTATTCCTGACGATCAAGTCAAGCTTTACGAAGTGGACAAATTCAACGATACGCCGATCCTCGTGGGCTACAACTCTGACGAAGGCGCAAGTTTCATGCGAATGAGGGAACCCCAGGCAGTTATCGACAGTGTCAAGGAACGCTATGGTTCTTTTGCGGATCGTCTGATGAAAGCGTATCCAGTGGGTACCAATTCAGTGCCCAAGACTGCTCGCGATCTGTCACGCGATTCTGCCTTTGGCTGGCACACCTGGATCTGGGCACGGCTTCAAGCCAAGATGGGTCAAGCCAAAGCCTACTATTACTACTTTGATCAACATCCAGACTATCCTGCGGATTCGCCTCGGGCTGGACAGGGTTCAACCCATGGTCAGGACGTGGCGTATGTATTTCAGCATCTCAATGCGTCGAGTCCTCGAACCACGAAATCGGATCTTAAAATCTCGAAAGCCATGGCTACATATTGGACTAATTTTGCCAAGTATGGCCATCCCAATGGCAACGGCGTTCCTGAGTGGCCCGCCTTTAGCGACGCCAATCCGGAAGTGATGTACTTCCAGAAAACGCCACATGTCGGCCCAGTACCCAGTGCAGAATCACTCAAGATATTGGACGTCTACTTTGCCTGGCGCCGCACCCCGGAAGGTGAAGCGTGGGCAAAATAAATGATATTATTTTGGGGCTGATTGAATGATCAATCAGCCCCAATACAATTTGTCTGTAATCGACTGTGCAAAGGGCAATAAAAAAAGTGGGAGTTTGAAATGGCGAGCAAAAACACAAGAATAGCAGGATCTGTGCTAATGACGGTTTTCTTGCCAGCTGTTCTGGTGACATTATCTGGATGTTCATTAGGCATATATCCGACAAGCGATCTATCGAAAGATCCTCAAATTGGTCACATGGAGTTTAAAAGCGTTTCAGACGTTAAGAGACTGTTTCCCAATGCGACATTTGAGTTGAAGAATGATAATACATACATATTTAAGTATAATACAGGTGACATTCAGACAAATATAAAATGTATTGATCTGCGTGACGAAAAAACAGTGTCAGTGAAATATCACCGAAACCTTGTGCATGACGCTCCTAATGTAAGTGTTCTATTGGAATTTGCAAACAGCCGGAAACAACCGGCGCTCCTAGATACAGGTTTCCCAGTGAGCATTCTGCTTACAAGCGACATTGTATCCAATAATCAGTTCATAATTTACCCGTTAAAAGGAACAGGTGATACATTTCAAGGAATATGCAAAATTCCGAAGTTTGATGTAGGCAATATAAAGGTTGAAGATGCCCTGGCCTATTATTGCGAACAGCAATGGCAATTGCGTGTTCTGAATATTCCTGTCTATAAACATCCCAATATCATTCTCGGTATAGATTTCATAAAAAGCTTTGATTATGTGCTGTTCGACAATGTAAATGAGAATGTTATATTTTCAAAGGACAGTACGTTTGAACCGGATAAAAATGAGTCGTGGTCATCATATCCATTTGAAATCAAACCCGACTCGCTATCGAACGATAGAATCATGGTGCAAATACCCGTCAATGGGCAGATGTATAGACTATTCTTTGATACATGCGGACATAATCCTGGATTAAGTTTGAATCAAAACAATTGGGAGACTCTCTCAAAGAAATTGACTATCAAAGATCTCAGGAAATCGCACTATGTATCATGGCAGTCAGGAAAGTTACCATGCCGAAGGGCAATTATGTCTAAAATATCCATCGGAGAAAAGCAGCTCAAAAATGCTGAAGTACTTATTTACAATGAGCCAGAGAGTCTCAGTATGTTCAGCCTTGGCTATTTTCAGGATACAGTCGTTGTGTTGGATTTTGTTAATAACCTGTTTTGGGTAAAATAAATGAGATCAATGCTTGGTTAAATCAGAAAACATCTATATGAGGAGATACGCATGAGTGCGCCAAGTAAAGCTAGTATAAACAAGCTGGACAATCCAGCACGTGTAACGGTTAACCACCGGCACGGAACTGAACCATGCGTATGAGGAGGTAACGAATCATGCGAAGCCATGGGAAGGGCAGTTTGTCAGCCACAACGCAAGTGAAGGTATTGAGCCCCGAAATTATCCTTATTGCATTGGGCCAAGGGTTTCATGTCTTGGAAGCCAATATCAGGACACGCATTATAGGTGAGTGTGTCTCTGACGTGCCGGGGTCTGAGTCCGTGGCGGGCAAACGAACTGTTTATATTGGGGGTTTCGAGGGTCACCCTTTTATTTTGTTTTATACTGACATGTTCTTTTTTTAGGGTAGTTTTGCCTTATGGCTAGATCTATTCGAATCGAATATGAAGGTGCTGTGTATCAAGACTGTTCAGGGTCAGACCTGGCTTTTATGCTTTTGGGCTCAATACACATTTCATATTAGATTGCAGCAAAAGGAACCTATGAGATTGTGCAGGTGCCTGCACAATTGCCCAAGGGAGTGCTGCAACCTCTCACATCAGTGCCAATGAGATTTGGCCGTTAACGGCCAAATCAACATTGACGACTTAAAACCGCTGAATTCACACACACTGCGCAGCGTCCGAATTGAATTCAGCAGACGTCTGCTGAATTCGATATTCAAGATAGAGCCGATGTGAGAAACTCCCTTTTCAATATGCGACAGTTCTATCTCCATCGAATGCGGCAGCCGGCTGGGAGGAAATAGGGGTACTCGGATTTAAGTTTTTTAGCAAGTGACAACTATTCAATACCGAGATCCGAGGATCGACCCCTCACCTCCCCGACCCCTCGCCTCCCGGCAGTGCGCTACTGGCCAAGTGTATTGCCCAGGGTACGAAAAAACGGAAGAAGAGAAAATTCATTGTTCCAGATTCACGGTGAATCGAATAAACTAGTTTTTCAGTGACGAACCGTGAACCAGCACTTTTGCCACATAGGGCCAAAGTGCTAAGATAAAGGCATTTTCTTCTGGAGACAATGATGCGGATAAATAAGTGGACACTGATCTTGGTACTGTGCTGTGTGGTGTCGGTCCAGGCTGGGAACGACTGGTTTGACTCATTGCTTGAGCAGAAGCTGACACCGGAGGCCCCCGAGGCTGTGGCCCAGACCGTACCTTTGCCTGATTTTGGCACGGGTCGATTTACTGTGGCAGTCTGGGTGCGTACGCAGCAGGATGGTACCATTCTGGCCAAGTCAAAGTCTCAGGCAGCATGGGCTCCTGGCGGAAAGAGTCTGTTTATTCGGGGCGGCAGGGTGGCCTATGACATCGGATTTGTGGGCTGCCTCAACACCAAGGCCTCAGTGGCCGACGGCAAGTGGCATCACGTGGTTTTGACTGGGGGCAAAACCCAGAAGATCTATGTGGACGGCCAGCTTGAGGGCAGTGCCACCCTGGAGCAGAAGCCTGATCCCAAGGGCAGTGCCCTCATCATCGGGTACACGTCTCAGAATTTTCCCGACGGAGGTGCTACGTTTAAGGGCGACATTGATGAAGTGGGACTCTATGCACGGGTTCTCAATGCACGTGACATCAAGATGCTGTCTCAGCGTAAGCGTCCGGTAGAGCCTGAAGATCTTCAAGCCTACTATCCATTCAATGGTGATATTCTGGATGCCTCCTCAGGGAATAACCAACCCCGGGAAATCAACCAAACCTCCTTTACCTCCGGCCAGATCGGAAAGGCCCTGCGTCTGGCCAAGGGGGGCTATCTGATGATCCCTCTGGTTGGCAGCGAGGCGCGTGATACAGTTCTATGGGCTGAGCTCAAGTCAAAACACCCCGACGAGACTGCCACTGAGGAAATAAACTGGGTCCGTGAGGATGGAATTTGGGGCGAAGATTGGCGAGAGGTATCCTGGGCTAAGGCGGCCCGGCGATATGTCTCCCTTGTCCAGCGCCCCTCATCACTGGTTCGCCAGATTAAAACCCAGGCTCGGACTGTGAAGGGGCCTGAGTCGCTGAAACAGGTGCATGATCTCTATATCAAGGCCCGTCGTTATGACCAGCTTCTTGCCCGAGTCAGCGGCTATCAGCTCAAGGAATTGCGAGTCATGATCCGTGACCTGTGTCAAGATCGGAAGGTGGCGCAGGCCATGCAGGGCCGTCTGGATGACATTGAGATCCGGGCTGCTTCCTGGACTGATGGCTCGCCTGCTAAGGGACTTTTCACCCAGTGGGAGAAAGAGGTTGAGTCACTGCGTCACCAGGTCGTTGTGAAGGACAATGCACTGCTTGATTTTGATGAGGTTGTGTTTGTCAGACGGCCCACTTACAACTCCAACCACTACTACACTGAATTCATCAACAGTACCTGGAAGCCAGGGGGCAATCTGTGTGTGCTTTCGCTCGAAGATGGGTCAGTACGCGAGTTGGTGCCTCAATTGGAGGGCGGTGTTTTCGAACGGTTTGACGTGTCTTTTGATGCAAAAAAAGTGGTGTTTGCCTGGAAGTGTGCTGCCCAGGAGGGGTATCGTATCTACGAGGTCAATATAGACGGTAGAGATCTTCGTCAACTGACATTTCCACCAAAAGATGAAGCCGAAATCCAGCAAAGTTACCGCGTGTTTGATCACTACCACCACGGCACAGATGATATGCATCCCTGCTATCTGCCGGATGGGGGAATTGTGTTTATCAGCACACGGTGCCAGTATGGCACTCTATGCGATGCACCGGACGATTTCACCACCACGGTGCTCTATCGTATGGACGCTGATGGCGCCAACATGAAAAAGATCAGCAACAGTGCCTTGAGTGAGGCTTCGCCAACTATTCTGCCGGATGGACGTATCATGTACACTCGCTGGGAATACGTGGACAAGGGTGCTGTCAGTGTCAAGTGTCTCTGGGCCATGAGGCCGGATGGGTCCGCGTCTGAGGAGATCTATGCCAACGACATCAGCCTGCCTCCCACGTTTATCTATGGACGGGCCATCCCCCAGGCCGTGAACAAGTATGTGGTCATGGGTACACCGCACTGTCCACAGAATGGTGTGGGTACGGTGATCCGTCTGGACATGAACAAGCCCATACGCACGCGTGAGCCCATGACCTACCTCACGCCCTATGTGGATATCCGCGCAGAACCCGGATTCTCCTTTCGTGAATGTCTGAACCCGGAGGGGTCAGAACCTGAGTATGGCCCCTGGAAACGTGACAGCAGTGGACGCGGTCCCCTGTTCAAGGATCCCTATCCCCTGTCCGAGAAATACTTCCTGGTTTCGCACAAGCCAGAAGGCCCCAAGTGGACCGATGAAAAGGGCTATGGTTTGTATCTGCTGGATGAAAAGGGTCATGTGCAGCTGATACACCGTGACCCGGAGATGTCCTGCTGGCTGCCCTATCCCCTCAAGTCACGCTCTCTCCCGGACGTACCGAGAATGGCTGTGGACGAGACATTGGTCGAGCAGAACCTGGCGAAATGTATTGTCACGGACATCTATTATGGTCTGGAAAATGTCAAGCCAGGGACCATTAAGTACATTCGCGTTCTTGAACAGATCCCACGACCCTGGGCATCACGCCGTCGCTGGGGCGGGGATCAGTATGATCAGCAGCATGTGGTCATTACCAAAGACACACATCTGGGGCTCAAGGTGCAGCATGGTGTTGTGCCAGTGGAGTCAGATGGTTCGGCCCATTTTGTGGTGCCTGCAAAAGCGAACATCTTCTTCCAGGCCTTGGATGAGGATTACATGTCCGTTCAAACCGAACGGACCTATGTTAACTATATGCCCGGTGAAACACGCAGTTGTATCGGTTGCCATGAAACCCCGAACCATGCGGCTTCCAACAAGCGCGTCAAGCACGTGGTTCAGGCACTGCGGCGTGAACCTTCTGTGCCGGGCCCACAGCCTGGGGAGACATCCGGACAACGTCCTCTGGACTATTACACCGATGTACAGCCTGTGCTGGACAAACACTGCGTGGCATGTCACAGCGGCGATGAGCCCAAGGGGGGCATGAATCTCAGTGGCGAATTGACGGCCCTGTTTAATGTATCTTACGAAAAACTGCTCCCGGAACGACGGGGCGGTCAGGGCCGAAGTCGTAACCTATACGATTTGGTCGGCCCCACCATTGGCGAGAATCATCCCAAGACAGGCAATGTGCATTATTTACCCTCTCGTTCCCTGGGCTCACACAACAGTGTGCTGGTGTCCCTCTTGACCCAGGGAAAGGTACTCCCCCAGGACACTGAACTGGTCGAACGCGCCAAAGAGCTGGCCCAGGTACACAAGGACCTCAACCTAACCCTGGAAGACCGTGTCAGAATCACCAACTGGGTTGACACCAATGGTCAGTATTATGGGTCTTACTGGGGACGGCGAAACCTTAAATACAGGGGTCATCCAAACTTTCGCCCCAAACCGACGTTTGAAGCGGCTGTCAGCATGACCTCGCCGATTCCAGAAGAGCAGAGGTAGTCCAAATCGTTGGAAGGGACACTAAAGGCTTTGGATTTTGTACCGTGAAGTTCACGGCGCAGCCTTCGGCCGCAGCCAAACCTTATCACACTAAAGATCCAGCCCGATATGGATCATCAGGACTTTTCGAAGGATCTTGAATGAAGAAGGACTAAAGCGTTCTTGTTTTATTTCTTATTACCATGAAGAGCATGGAG
>CAZBTJ010000168.1:0-11342 GCA_964494325.1 uncultured Pirellulales bacterium | reverse complement strand
TATCTCACGCGGACTCGAACTGGCCGGCAATGCAGGAAATGTCACTTTCCAAGAACGGTCCTTGCCAGCCGTGACTGTGCGTTGCTTACCCTCAAGCATAACGCCTACGGTTTCCCCCGGCGCTGCCCAACCCCAGATTTTTACAGGCTTGTCACGCTGAATGACCATGTTGGACTGAAACAGATTGTGGAGGCACAACCCCTCATCGACTGCAGGGACATCAACGCGGTCCTTGCCCCGCTGCAAATCCGAAGGCCAACTCGCTGCCACAACAAAGGGTTGAAACGCCATCAGTGCGGCGCACAGGGTGAATGCAATTCTGCTTCGATGATTTGTTTTCATGCTATTATTTTTCTCTTCATTTGACGGCAAGCAGTCATAACTGCTTTGAACACGTCGTTACAGTTTCGTTCTCAATACTTGTCGTATTCGCCGCTCATCACCTTTCTGAGATTTCATTCTCTGGCTGTGACAACCACCTAATAAGACTTGGGCCATAACGACTGTTAGTATTGTGACATTTATCTGTCTCATTTTGGCCTTTCCAGAATTGAATGGATTATGCGGCGCATAGTCTATTCTTGCAGACATTTATTTTGAGGCTATGATCGTTTTCGCCGTCTTTAATCCATGGCCTGTGACTTCAAGTTCAATATCCCCACTCTTTTCGAAAGATTGAACGAGCACCACCAACTTGCCGCTGAATGCTTTCATGGTTGGCAAGTGGAACATTTCCAGCGAGGTTGCATCGCCGTTACAAACTGCTTTGAATTGCCCTGCACCGGACACTTTGAAATTAAGCCGATTCGCCGCTGTTGGACAGGGGATCCCGTCTTTGTCGACCACGGTCACTGTGACATAACTCAAGTCTTTTCCATCAGCAGTAATGTCTTTTTTGTCAGCCGACAATTCAAGATGATGCGGTTTACCGGCAGTGTGCATGTCTCTTTCCGCCACAGCCTTGCCATTATCATCAAAGGCCACCACTTTGACTGTTCCCGATTCGTACTTAACATCCATCCACATCAAACGATACCGGTTTTGTTTTGTATCGAAGTTCTTTCTTTGAATCCCCTGGCTCACACCATTGACAAATAATTCCGCGCTGTTGTGGTTAGTATAGACGAATATGGGGGTCACTTCTCCCTCGCGGCCTTCCCAGTTCCAGTGCGGCAAAATATGTAGAGTCTCATCTGTTGTATTCCAGCGACTGCGATACAGGTAGTAGCGGTCTTTGGGTAAACCTCCCAAATCGCAAATCCCAAAATAAGAACTTCTCGAAGGCCACGCCAATCCGTACGGTGTCGGTTCCCCCAGATAATCAAATCCTGTCCACACAAACTCACCGATCACCCAGTCTTTATCGTCCTGCCACACAAAATCCTCTTCCGGAAGATTCGACCAGCTGCAGCATACCATGTCGTACGATGAACATTGAAGGTCATCCCAGGTCTTCCAGTTTAGCTTTTCAACAGGAAACTTATAGACTCCGCGTGAGCTCACCGTTGAAGCGGTTTCAGACCCCAAGAGCAATCCCTGCGGAAATTTCTCGTATGCCTCTTCGTATAGATGCACCCGATAGTTTAATCCGGGCATATCCAACACCGCTCCAAAGCCATTGGCCATGACCGCTTTCACCTGATCCATCCCAACGGTTACCGGCCGGGTCGGGTCTTCGCGATGAAAAATATCCTGCAGCCTCTTGGCAAGTTTGGGTCCTTCATTGCCATGTTGGTCTGGCACTTCGTTACCCGAACTCCACATGACAATACAGGGATGATTGCGCGTCGCTCGAACCAGATTCACCACATCTTTTTCTGCCCATTCACTAAACCAACGGTTGTAGCCATTCTTCACCTTTGGCGTGGCCCACTCGTCAAACGCCTCAGCCATAAACAACATGCCCATTTCGTCACACAATGCCAGTTGCTCGTGCGATGGCATGTTATGCGAAGAGCGGATGGCATTGCAGCCCATGTCTTTCATAATGCGTATTTGTCGTCTTAATGCTGATTTGTTCACTGCCGCGCCCAGCGGCCCTTGATCGTGATGCAGACAAACACCTTTGAACTTCATCACCTTGCCATTCAGCACCATACCTTTATCACGATCGAAAACCACACGTCTGATTCCGACACGGGTTTGCAGTTCATCTTTTAATTGAGTCCCCTGATATAATTTCAAATGGGCGGTGTAAAGATACGGCGAGTCGGGACTCCATAATTTGGGGTGTGCAATCGCCATGTTTTGTTCAATCTGATCTCCAAACATGTCATCCGAACTGTGTGTGGCCACGATCTTTCCAGCCGCATCCTTGATTTCGGTGACCACCTTTACATTGTCACCGTTCACGACCGATTTAATGTTAATCTTTGCGATTTCATCCGAAATGAAAGGCGTGGTCACAAACGTGCCCCACTGTTTGAAGTTCACTTCATCCTTGACTATAATCTGCACCTTTCGATACATCCCGGCACCCGGATACCAGCGCGAAGAAAAAGGCAGGTTTTCAAGACGGACGGCCAAAAGATTCTCTCCGTCTTTTAAATATTCCGAAATGTCGAAATAGAAATAATTATAACCAAAGGGCCAGTGGCCCACGGCCTTGCCATTGACAAAGACATGCGCATCGCTCATGGCCCCGTCAAATACCAATAATGCTTTTTTGCCCTTTGTAAATTCCGGCAGAGTAAAGCTCTTCCGGTACCAGCCAATGCCGATGTGAGGCAACGCGCCGGTTCTGCCGGTTCTTTCACGCGCTACTTTTTCCAGGTCCTGTGTCACTCTGACTACCTGTATGTCGATCTCTTTGTCGAAAGGCCCTTTTATGGCCCAGTCGTGAGGCACAGAAACGGTTTCCCAACCAGCGGTATTCGTTTGTGATTTTTCCGCACCAGCAACCTCTTCGCGAATAAACTGCCAGTTCTTTTCCAAAGGAACGACTGTCCTGGGACCCTTGGGGAGAGTAATCAAACTGGGCTCATCTGTTGAGGCTTGAATGGCCTTGATCGTGTCTCTAACCGCTTTGGCCTTACCCAGGCTCAAATGGCGAGGGAAATCCTTTTCTTCGTGCTCAAAGTAATCGGCAACAGCCTCCAGTTGGTCAGTGACACGTTTTGCATGGTCGCCGTACATCTTCAACATATCCATGATGGTATCGATGCGTTTTTCACTGGCATGCTGCCTCTGGTTGCGAGCATAGTCGACACACAATTCTATGCCTTCGCTGACATGGTTTTCGGCGAATAGTCTCAAGCCGGCCATGCGAATTTCGGCAGAGAACATGATATCGCTCGGGGCCTGCTCTTCAATCGCCTGACAAATATCAGGCAGTAACGGTTTGAGTTCATCAAACGTCAAATTCTCGTACACAGAAGCCAAACTGCCGCGGGCCCGTCCGTCTTCATTCTTCAGACCAAGACGAACAGCTTGTATCAGCAGGGTGCGGTCCACGCCTTCCAGGGACCTGCCAAGGAGCCCGCCTCTTTTGTTGAACATGGCGAAAGAAAGGTAGCGTTGCTCCATATTACGAGGATCGTTTTGGGGATCTGTGTTTACGAACCTCTTGAGCATTTCCGGCACTGCCCCCCTGGCCGGTTCACCTATGCCGGCCAGCGCCTCTGCAGCCAGGATTCGCAGCCAGAGGTCATCAGAATCGAATGTCCCGAGTAATGTCGGCACAGCAACCGCGGCGCGTCCCCGCTGCCTTTTGATCGCCTGACATGCGCCGTATTTTGTATAGAGATCTCCAGTCTTGAGCATACCGATCAATTGGGGCGTGATATTGTCGCGTTTGCGTGCCAGGGCCAGGGCCGTTCTTTCACGGACAGTCGGCGACCAACTTGAAAGCCTGTCAAGTAATTGACGTACAGTCATTTTGTCATAGGCGCTCGTGCGATCCTTATTTGTCCAACCGCGTCCGTCTTCAATAAGACTGGCTGCAGTAGCCCGGCTAACTTGGGGCGCAGAAGACCCCTTGCGCCCCGTCAGATAGGTCTTCTTTAATGGAGTGGCAAATCCAAGCAGGTAAGACCCTGTACTTTCCCACTTGTCATAGACCTGAGGAGCTGGTTCAGGTGCGCCTTGATAAAGAAATGTCCCATCCCAGCGTCTGGCAAGATCATAATACCAGCCGAATTCCGCAATCCATGCGCCGCTGGCATGGGGACCGGAACGAACCACACCGGGCAGTGCCCAGGTCATATTGAAGAAATTGCCTGTATGCCCTTCATCCCGCCGCACTCCGTGGTCAGCCACCGACATGCGTGAATAGAATTCCGTGGCAGCCGCATGGCCCTGATGATCAAACAACACGGTCGCCAGACCGCATTTGCCGTTATCGTCGTGGGTCTCTATCCAGGGATTATGGTCGCCATACGGGATCGCCCCTTTACCCACATAGAACTTGAGAAACGTCGTACTCTTGTCAATGGCCTTTTCAAGACCGGGCACATTGACACCGGCCCGTTGAGCCAGCACCATGGAATAGGTCAGCAGCAGTCCCGGTGAGTTCATCATGCCATACCCACTGAGTCGCTTTGTTTTCGGATTGGCAAATTTGTGGCCATAGGACCCTACCAGACCTTGCCCGTCCACAGCCCTCTTTGTGATGCGTTTGAGCCCTTCATTCACATACGTGCGGTCACCCGTGGCCAAAACATATTCGCCAAGAAATATGTTCACAAAGCCATAGTTCCATGTGATGACACCTGATGATTGATTATACTGGGACAACAGCTTTGCCTGCTCGCGCACGACAGGGAGATATTTGGGGTTGCCACTGGCCAGCAATAGGGTGGCATTGAGCGAGCGAGAGACCAGCGACCCATCGGTCGGATTCGCCTTCATCTTTTTTGCCAGAGCGGCACAGCCCTTCTCGAGGATCTTTTTCGATTTTGAACAGTCAAACGGCGCCGTCGGTGTATAGCTTCCCATCACTTCAAGCTGAATCGCCACCTGCATCGTCTTTCCATTGCGCCAGATTGCCAAAGGCAGCCTTCCCCGGTTCTCAGTCTTCTCTGCCTTCGTGATCGCCTTGCCAAACAGCACCCTCGCATCATGGTCGAACAGTTTGCCATGCACACCCAGGATCACGTCACTCACTTTAACAACACCCTCAGCAGGCGAACCTTTTTCCACTTTGGTCACCTTGATCTGGCGTGCCTCCGTTGTGGTATGGCTGTCACAGTATATCCAGCCTCGCAAGCCCGTGGGTCCAAGTGTCCAGTCGTGGGTCCACCCCTCGGGTATTGTGTCGCCCTGGGTAAAGTCCGGACATGTCACCTTGGCGGGTCGAGCTGCCAAGGCAACATTTGCACCTGCGAACAGAGTGAAAATACCAACGACCATAAAGGTGCCGATTACAAGTCTTAAGCGTTTAAGTGAATTCATATTGTCCTTTCGGAGTATTCTTTTTGTGTTTGCTCTCATATTGCATTATTCATGCAAAAAAATGTGGTGTTTGCAATTGAAACTGAAGTTTTGCAAACTTCAAGTTTTCAGTTTTCAGTAGGCAGTTTACAGTATAAAGAACGCGTTTTACTAAAAACTAAAAACCAAAAACTATACACCACAGGGCTTTTTGCAAAAGTCCTGTTAAAACTCAAAAAAACCGCGAACCATACATTCAGCCTTACTTACCATAATGCATAACAACTCGTAAACGGATAGGTTGCGCGTCTGATCTTCATTTCTTCAATACGCTTCCAGTCGACCGAACCATCCAGTGCACCCTGGTTTCCACCAATCGCCCCCAATTCATCTGAACGAATACCGCCTGCACTGATGTTCCGACAGTCCCCACCTTCAGTGATTGCGCCGTGACCACCGTGTGGGACAAAGGTGTAGAGATTATACTCATAGGTTGACCATGTATTTAATTCGGTCACCAATGCCAGAGTCCCCTTGTCGCTCATCTTCCGGGGTGATACCCACGCCTTATACTCATTCGGATCAATGGCACTGTCAACGGCCGGTGCCCAGGGTGTTTCGCGATGACCGCCGAGATAATTGTACCCAATCAGATACCCATTGCCAGGGATGAACCAGCCATTCGGATCTGTGAAGGGCCTGCGCAGTGACGGGCACTGCAATATCAGCGCATCACCAATCAAGGTCACCAGTTCATTTCGCGTCTCTTCTGCCAGCATGATGGTCACTTCATTCTGTACAATTTGATCGTCGCTGTGGCCGCTTGGCAAGAGGTCATCGTGACTGCTGGCGTATAAATGGCATCCGAATACAAACTGCCGGATATGACTTGAGCAAACGGTTCTACGTGCCTGTTCTTTAACCATGGCCAGACTTGGAATCAATATCGAAGTTAACAGAGCAATGATTGCTATCACCACCAACAGTTCAATCAGGGTAAACGCCGGCCTTGAGATGTGGCGATTGGTTTGATCGTTTGTCCTGACGTCTAAGCTCATTTCAATCTCCAGGAGCTGTCGCTCGTTGTCTCATTATTCTTGGAACCTGTCTCTGTCTGGGACCTGGGTCTACTCGGTTTGATCCAAGGCGTGTCTCATGACAATCACAAAATACGCGATCGCCAGATCCTTGACGTTTTCCTGGTATCGCCCATCCGAGTTGATCCAGTAGTACAGTCAACAACCGTGAACCCAAGCAACATCCACACCCACACGCTAACAATCATTCTCTTTTTATTCATGCTTGGCGTCCCTTTCCTGGCCCGAACTAAAGTTTCCTTCACAGCAGTTTATTGACTCACCAATGTCAGGAGTCGTTCGCTAAACGGTGCGGGATAGGCCGTGATCCAGACCTCGGGTTTGAATTTGTCGGAACCGCCTCTCAAGCCCAACACCACGGCATCGATTTTCGCGCCCTTCATGTCCTGTGTGAGCGGCACATAATAGGTGTAGTTCGACGTGCGCTTGCGTGCCGGATACTCCCAGGTATTGGCAGGATATGACACGCTTCGATCCGAGGCCCCCACGGGTTTACCGTTCACACGAATCGCCGCATACGCCCCTTCCAGACCGTGCTCGCCGTTCAAGGCAATGGCCAGATAACTGCCCCTGGGAATCTCGTTGAGTGTAAAGGAATGCTGCCACGCCTTTTTGGCACCCACACGCGCATACCGGGCAAACAGGGTCGATGCACGCCATTTGCCACGATCCAGTTTTTTGCCGTCAAGGGTTCCCTCGATCTCGACGATCTTGTCCGGAGTCCCATTGAAGCGGATGTATCGCAGCTTGGTCTTGGGATCGAGATTCAAAACGATGTCCTTGTTGGCCACCAGAGCCATGGGAATCCAGTGTTTCAGATCGCTCGAGACCTGGGCTCGGATGGTTTCATCGTACTTGAACGGCTGGAGTGCATACTCACTGCCGGTCCTGACAACCAACCTGTCGATACGAATCAATTCGCCCAGGTCAATTCGAAGCGAACCGCCTGAGAGCGGCGTCATGCCCACCCTGCGTGCCACATAAAAGGCCGTGTTGCGATCGCCGTCAAAGAGGTTCTTGTCCCACAGGCCCCTTTCATTAAACAACGGCTGTTCCAGAAAGGCCTCTCTGGCCTTGACAACTGCGGGGATGCGTGACGCCCCGGACCGATCGAGTGCACGTGCCTCAAGGGCATTGTTGTTGGCAGCAAAGCAAGTCGCTTCATACAGGGCCTCAGCATCTGCAGGCACTGCGCAGGACGTCAAGTCACCAAGCTTACGGTGAGGCTTTTGCTTAAACCTATGGCCAGGAAAAGTGATGACTGAACTCTCACCCTTAACAAGGCCATTTAACCGACGGCCTGCTACGCGCGCTGACTTGAATTTTCTGTCACCCGCAACCAACGCTATATTCTTCTTCTCGCCAGGCATGGCCAGGAGCTTTATGAGCACGGGTTTTCCGGGTACATCCCGAACCACCTCGTAGTCACAGCCCTTGATCCCGAACTCGGTGGGCCTCGACGTAGCCATCAATAAACAGGACCGGAATGGCAGAACCTCCACATCCACCACATCGCCTTTATTGAATGTCCCGATGAGTCTCTCGGTGGGATGATACTGGCGAAGCGCCACGGTCTTGCCTATAGACAAGCCGATCTCCTCATCCAGCTTGATCTTGCACTGGATCGACTCCCAAGTCAGATTTCTCAATGTGAGCAGACGCGTGCTTGCGTCGCCGCGTACTACGGCCTTTTTGCCATAGCTTGCTTCGGACAGGACCATGCCGTCGATCAGGATGTCACGGTATTGCCTGGCCAGGTTGAATATTCGGGCCAGCCTGGGGTACTCGTCATCACGCAAAAACCACGGATTGCCGTAGAGCTGGGGCGCAAGAATGAGATTCCTGTTAAATGCCTGGAGGATCAGATCGTCCTCCCAATAGTCCAGACAGGACGAGATGCACACACCATGGTCCTCGGTCAGCCTGACTAGATCCGGCACGACCCTGCGGGAAATGGCCCCGGCCCTGTGGTGCGGTGCAGTCTGGTTATTGCACATATGCACGTCGATGTAGGTTTCGGCCCCACCCAGAAGATAGGTGGTGGCATGGGGCAGCCCTTTACCGAGCTTGAGCCTGTGGTTGAGCAGTATAAGATCTGGCGAGTGTTTGCGGCATTCGGCCATCATATGCACAAACGCATCCTGCTTCTCGGGACGCAGGCCGCCCACAACTCCGTCGAACTTCAACAGGATGAACTCATAGTCCCTGCAAAGTTTGACCATCAAGTCAATGCGTGCCTGCTCCTCTTCGGGCGTATTGCCGAATCCGTCCGGACCGCCCCACGTGCCGAGGCGCGTGCCCATACTCTTGGCCTTTTCATAAATGGGGCCAAAGCCATTGGGGAACTGACGCCTGAATGCATCCGAATCCATTTTGCCGTACCGCCCTGCTTTGTCTATGGCGCCGGCACTAATCACGTAGATATCCAGCACCATGCCATACTCGTCATGGAGCCATTTGAAGAAGTCAAGGTTGGCCAGGGTCTGGGCTTCAGTGCTGCCCTCGTTCGTGTTGTTGATCCAGGAAAAGTACTGCGAATAAGATGGCGTTCGTTCGTCAGCACCTGGATACACGGCCGTGTCGCTGGCTGCAACCGGCTCACCAGTTTGCCCTACAGATGTGCCAATAACAAGCAGTATGAACAGATATGATAATGTAACTCTTTTATTCATCATCAGATTCCTTTGTTTTTTGGGGATAGCAGATTGCACAATCGCTGATTCATACAATGCCTTGATATTGTCAAGTAAGAGTACCAGTGATGTTCCGAGAGACTTCGTTCTATGGTAAGCTGCAGAAATCGCGTGTGGCTGAAAAATGTCAATATGGACCGCAATATCTTGTCCTAGTTAAAAACTCGATCATGTTCTATTCCAATGCCTCAGGCAGGCTTTCGAAATGTTGATTGAACGTGAAGTTTACGGGAATATCCGGGAGCAAGCAACTTGAAAATCCTCGCCAGGCTCATCTATTCACCAGGTGATCCATTTGGGGCGAGACTTGGACGCCAGAGGGTCTGGTCACCCCATTGGGTCGGATCAGACGAGGCAGGCCATGTCAGAACCAGAGAGTAACCATCGCCATCAGTGGATTTATACCATGTGTCGTCATAGTCAAAATCATGAATGATCAGATCCACGGCGTCTACGAGCCTTATATGCTCGCCTTTATTTCTGAGCGTGCCTTCGTACTGTCCTGCAACTGGCAGAGCCGGGCCATATTGGGCTTCAAACGCAGCCACATCCCCGACCACTAAAACATACGCTTGCGGCGCCAGATCAATGGAAGGGAAGGTGAACCTGATGCCATCATCAAAACGGACCAGATTGAGGTTAATGGCGTCCTGCCCGATGTTCTGTAATTCAATGAATTCCGTATTGGGATCCTGCGGATTGTACATGATCTCAGTAATGCGCAGAGTCTCAGCCACCGGACCCACTGCAAAAACAGCCTCATTCAACGCACTCCACGTACTACCGCTCCGCGCCCGGGCCTTGAGGCACGTGCTTGTGGCAAGATTGATCGAACCTGCATATTTGATCGCGTGGGAAGTATTCACAGCCCCACCGGGCAGTCGGGGGTCGGCCCCATTGATGCTGTACCAGATTGCCCCTGCCGGAGCTGTCATCGAAACCGGCTCAGTCGGGACTATCTCGCCACCGTGCTGACTGAACGTTGGCGCGTCAATATCGGGAAAAATACCTTGATTACGCATCTGCTGAACAACGACATCAATCTTGGAAGTGGCATATTCGAATTTGATCCAGTCAACGTATGGTTGTAAGGAATCGGGTGTGTAGGTTCCCCCTGATCCCTCTTGTGACCAGCGGGCACATTCCGGGATAATCGTTCTGGCAATACGATCAGTCAATTCCGTAAAATCAGCCTGAACACGGGCAGGGGTAAGCATCCCATCATTAAAGAAATACTTCTGAGCACGGTCTGCAAACCGCATTCTAAATTCTTCATGCCGTACTAATGAATTTAACATGCTGCCCGGTCCGCCGTTATTGACAGCGTTGTTGTTCACGACGCGCATGAGGAAGTCATTGTCCCACATAAAGAACTTAAATTTACCGCCCGGTTCCCGCTTGCGTCCGGCAACCCAGTTGTGGGCCGGGTACCAGTCATGATCATTTCCCCCGTAGAAGTTCAAGAGCATGTAGTCGACATAGTTGTCGATGTCCAGATATTCCTGTACGATGTCGTAGTTGTTGGTATGGGTCACCATGGTGTCCCAGGCCACCGTGTCTCCCTCCATATTGAGAATACCACTGCGACCTTTCATAACATCATACTCTTCTTCACCGCCGCCTAAATATTCAGCCATGAAGTCAGCGGTCGGTCTTTCCATCAGATGATACTGTCCCCAATACACGCCATTGAGGTAGACATGCACAAATTTTCCTCGCATTGAGAGGTGTCCCATTTCCATTTGCCGGTCAAAGCAATAGCGGTTGCGTGTGTACACTCCCTTGGAATGGGGATAACCGTCATACCAAAGGGCATCGTGGCTTCCGTTACGCAAAATAATCTGGTTGAAACTGTCGGTGGCGTCATCTCCACCATACTGGGTATCGCCAAACAGATCGAATTCAAGCCGACTAGGTCCATACAGGCTCTTGAAGCTTATGCGGAGAGCTTGTTTTGCATACAGAGTATATTGTCCGCCGAAACGCTCAACCCCTGCATTGGCCTGAAAACCCTGGGTGCCGTCGGGAAAAATCATTTCTATTGACACTGGCACTTCAGGCGGACTCCCCACAGGATCGTCAGGGATGGTGGAGGGTGTCACCAGGGAAATCGTAGGGATCTCCAATAGAGCATCATGCATTTGCGAACCCCAAACAGGGTCTTGCGTGATGTGGGTGGACA
>CAZBTJ010000167.1:0-11405 GCA_964494325.1 uncultured Pirellulales bacterium | reverse complement strand
CAAAAGTCCTGTTAAATGGTAATGGATTTGGGCCCCATCGTCACAACCGTAAAGTCCCACGAATCACGTTGTGTCAAGAACTCACGCAAAGACGCCACTGTCACGGCGTCGATGTTGGCCTTGATCTCATCCAGACTTCGAACGCGACCCAGTTTGTAATAGTCGCCACCAATCGCCCCGGCTCGACTGCAAGAAGACTCACTCTGCATAATCTGAGACGATTTCAGCCCCACCTTGGCACGATTCAGTTCTTCCTCCGTCAATCCCTCGTGAAGCTGATTAAACTGTTCCCTGATCACGTCCACCGTTTCCTGGGCCTTGTCTGGCGTGGTCCCTGCATAACACAGGATCGCACCATACTCCTTCAGGCCGTAATATCGGGCGCCAATGGCGTAACACAATCCTCGTTTTTCACGCACCTCTGTGAACAAACGCGAACTCATGCCACCAGACAACACAGACACGGCCAATCGGGACGTATAATAGTTGGGATGTGAACAGGTCACCGCATCGGTCATCAATCCGATGTGGACCTGAGCGCCGTCGTTGGGCATGTGAGAATACCGGTCTCCCCGTGTCCCCAAAACAACCGGCTTTGACTCTGTGGGCGTCGCATCTCCAAACAAGGACTCAAGTTGAGCACACACAGCCTCAAAATCATACTTGCCTGCCACCGTAAAGATACTGCGGCAAGGATCAAATGTTTGGGCCACCAGATCACGGGCCCGGGATGCCGTCAAGGCTTCAAGGTCTTTTAGATTCCCCAGGGTACTGAAACTCCAAGGCTTGGGAAAATACTGTTCACGCAAAGAGATCATCACCTTTTGTCTGGGATCATCGTCCAATCCCAAAATCTCGTCCATGGCCAGCTGACGGGCCGGCCCGAACTCGCTGTCTTCAAGGCGAGGATTCAAGATCAGTTCGGAATGCAAAGACAGAGCTTCAGCCAGATGGCCGGCTTCCAGAGCGGCCCCAATCGTGATGTAAGCCATGCCCGCAACCCCCATCCGGTGCAACCCCAGTCCGTCCAGGGCCTCACTCAATGATCGACTGTCATGGGAGCCAGCACCTCGGTAGATCCAATCGGATATCACCCCTGACGCGCCACAGCATCCCTCAGGCATGGCAACAGTCCCGGCAGGCACCATAAAAGTAAATGCAACCGATTCCACGGCGTTCATGGACTCACCCAGTAACACCATACCATTACTCAACTTATGAAAATCAAATCCGTCAATCATGACACCTTCTCTTAAATCAAATCAAATGAGCCGGTATACTATCACCTTTTATTTCAATTGCACAGCATGAAATTCAGGGATAGGATGTCATTCAGGGCTAAGGGTTGACACCCGATGCTTAAAAGATCAAAACCCCTAAATAACGGATTTAGCCATGTTTTCATACGCAGGACTTACAGATCAGCAGTGTGAGCGTTTCACTCAGTTCGCTGAGTTTCTCAGGGCTGAAAACCAGAAGTATAACCTCACTCGCATCACAGACCAGGGGGATATATATACGCGTCATTTTGCCGATTCCCTGGAAGGCCTACTGCTCATGGACAGCGACGGCCCTGCCAGACTCCTGGATCTCGGCTCCGGCCCTGGCTTTCCCGGCCTGGCCCTTGCCATTGCCAAAGAACAGTGGTACATCACCAGTGTGGAGTCCACCGGGAAAAAAGCAGCATTTCAACAACAGGTTGTGGACCTGCTCGGCCTGACCAATGTACGAATCCTCCCTGTCAGGGCAGAAGCACTGGCCCATGCCCCCGGCCATCGAGATCAGTACGATTTTGTCACAGCCCGCGCAGTGTGCCACCTCCAAATCCTGGCAGAACTCACATTGCCCTTTGTCAAGCCTGGCGGCCAACTCATTGCCTACAAGGGTCCAGACATCGAGACAGAGCTGAGTGATTCAAAAAAAGCGATCAGAACTCTGAAGGCGAAGACCCACAAGGTGTACGCGTACACGCGAGCTCAGCTGGCGGAAAAAGCCGGCCTCCCCACACCGGAGGAAGACGGGAACATGAACCTCATTGCTATGGAAAAAAATGCCCCCTGCCCCAAAGCCTACCCCCGCGCCTTCGGACAGATGAAAAAGAAACCCCTCTAGGAGCCTGTGATAGTCAGAGCTGATCACAGATCAAGCCCAACAGACCCACCATGGGTGAATGACAGGTGATACCGTTGGATTCCTGGGTTGCTATTTCAACGACAAGGGCATCAATCCCATTGACCCCATGGGGTGAAAAAAGCCTGTCAGGTGGACTTCGACCAGATTCTGGATATCCAACTCTCGCTTTATGAGGCCATGTTACAGCATGAAATCAGCAGGAAGCATGCTTCAAGACTGGCCGAAAACAGCAGACCACATCCCCCAAGTTCTCCGATAGACTCAGAGGGATTTGATGTATTCGGCGAGGTCTTCAACCTCCTGCTCAGAGAGCCCCTTGGTGTTGCCATGCCGATTGTTTTTGTTGTCGCGCGTAATCACATCCTTGATTGACACGGCACGCCCGTCATACATGTAGGGTGCTGTACGCCAACATTCAATCAGAATCGGAGTCGCGAATTCACGGTTCCGATCATCATCTGAGCCCAGATCAAATATGTGTTTCGAACGATCCCCGTAATAAGGAGCCATATGACATGTCACACAGGCCGCCTTACCGTCAAAAATCTTTTTCCCGCGTTTGGCAGACTTTGTCAAGCAACCTTCTTTCGTGAGGTAAGGACTGGGCACCGGTTCCAGCGATTTTAAATACACATTCACGGCGTCATCGCGTTCTCGAGTCACCTGATGAAACTGGATATGTGAAAATCCCTTGGTAACCGCTATTTCAGCCGCCCCTCTAACCCCGGTAATCATTACCGGTGAAGTCTTGTGCGTATACAGCAGGCTGCGTGATTGTTTGGGATTGCCAATACCATCATTGAGAAGATCCCAATTTGTGCCGTCTGAGCGTACATCCGGATGACAGCTGGCGCAACTCTGCCAGTGTTGATAGCAGAAGGTGGCATCGTTAAAGGCCATCTCCCCGACCCTGACCACATCAGGCTTCACCGCCTCTTTTAGCGGCAATCCAATCGCCGCACCGGGACCGTCATCCCACATCTCAATCACGTTCACCGTGTCGGAAAAATACATGGGCACATAGATGAATTGCCCCTTTGCTACGATAGCACGTGCCCCTTCCCCCTCCAGCTTCACACGATGCTTGGCACCGTACAAAAAAGCGAGATCATTCATAATCTCTTCAGGGGCCGCCTTGTTTTCGATTCGTTTGAACATCTCCTTTATATCGATAAATATCACCTCATGGGTGCCTGAGGCATTGACACAAAGCCAAGCATCATCCTCGGTCACGGTAAGCCCCCACGGATTGCCAGCCCCCTGCATGGTATCATCAAGAAGAACGGTATTGATATATCGTTGCTCAACCGCATCGAAAATGGAGACAGCGCTGGTATTGATCCAACCGCGATCCAGATGCGTGGTCGGCACCGTAAACCGCCCGACTGTGTGTGACACAAACAGATACCGGCCATCGTGGCTCAGGGCGGAATCACGAATGGCAAATGATCCAGGCGGTAGATCCAGCTTGGCCACAGGATCAAGAGTGGCCGTGTTGTAGATATTCAGCGAGGCATAAACATGTTCAAGGTTGGCTTCCATGAGGGGTAGATGATTGACCACCCAGAGAAACTGGCCATCCTTCGAAAGGGTCATGGTAATGGGTTCACGAATGGCCTTGGCCGACGACCGGATCTTGCCTGACGTGATATCAAAAGCAAACACATCGGGCTGATCCGCCCTGGAAAATCGATCACAATAAAAGAGTGTGTTGCCATCGTCACTGAGGATCGGGGATACCGGAGTGTGCCCCGCTAAAAAACGGCGAATCACGTGACCGGTTTTCACATCGATCTCCACCAGCTCACCCTTGAATTCCCCACAGACTGCAAAGAGTCGGCCCCCAGCGGGAGACAACGTCAACTCTCTCACGTTTGCAATCTTAATCTCGGAGACAACGGCTTCCTTCTCAACATCGAAGCATTGTATTCGATCTCCGGTGGCACAAACCAGGTACAGGGTCGACCCGTCCTTTGAAATGACCACATCTGAGGGAGACAGATAACTCGGCTCGGCCGATACAGACAACGAAAAGACACATAATAGAACCAAATATTGCATTCTCAATTTTGACTTCTCCAAAAAAGTAGGGTTATATATCCCTACATGCCAGGCGGGCCCAAGGCCCGCCCCCGTATTCAGCCCCCATGGACTGCCGCCTCTGCGACTACTCCATCACGATACGGAAACCCACATTATGAACCCCTTGCCAGGGTGCATAGCCCAAACGGTAGCTGGATGTGGCCCGGTAAGGTTTGTCAAAGAAAGAACCACCACGCACAACCTTCTCGGTGGTGGCGTCCATGGAGTCGCTCGTTCCAGCCTGGTAGGGATAACTCACATAATCGCTGCGAGTCCATTCCGACACATTACCGTGCATATCATACACACCCCAGGCATTGGGCTGATATTGTTTTGTGCCGGTGATCAGCATCTGCTTGTCATCGAACTCGTTAATCCTTGGTATATAGTCATGAGTAGGATTGCCTACAAGATTCGGGCGGAACGTCGGATTGACCCCGCTGACAGCAAACTTCTCAATGGACTTATCAGCCAGATTTGCATAGGCACTGAAATCGGACGTTTTTGAACCAAAAGCCATGGCCTTATCACTTCCTGCACGACAAACCCACTCCCACTGAGCCTCAGTCGGCAGAGCCACCTTCTGTCCGGTCTTTTTGCCGAGCCAGTTGCAGAAGTTTGTCGCATCCTGCCAGCTCATGCGCACTGCAGGTTGCTCATCATAGCTGGCATAATAACCAAGACGCACGTGATCTTTCCATTGCTGATCAAAGATGCCGGCATCGTGGTCCGGCTTAAAGGCAAAGAAAAGCTCGTTATTAATCTCATTCTCTGAAATCCAAAAGGGTTTGTCGATCTTGATCTTGTGACGGGGTTGTTCCTCATGTGTATCCTCATCACTCCCCATAATAAATTCACCAGCAGGGATACGTACCATCGTGATCTTGAGACCGTTGCCGAGGTCAATGACCTTCGTTTCTGACGTGCCAGCCTGCTGCTGGAGTTGTCTGGCTTGTTTCGCATCGAACGGCCAGTTTGCAACAGACAGACCGATGGGATCGCTCATTTCCGGTCCCATTTCCTCACTCACGGTCACAGGATAAGAGGTGGACGGGGTGTATTCCCAGTCAGCATTAACCATGGCGTATTTTGAACGTAAAGCTGCTGCCTTGACAGACATCTCAGCGGTTTTATTTTTCTTGTCGTCATTGCCGGAGTAAGCGGTACTCCAACTCCCATAGAATGGCACGTTCAAGTCGATCCAGGTGTAGAGCCTGCGCCAGGAATCTTTGTCCATATTGACCCCGTGATGCCCCTTTTGAAGCAATTGTACGCCCTCGGACGTAGACGCGTGAAACTCATAGGGCACACTCATAGTACCATTACTCTCCGGTCCAGGACGACGAAAGTATTTGTGGAAAGCATAATACGAATTGCTGTAATTGGCACTCAGACGACTGGGATTCTGAATCTCTGTGTTCTTGAAATTGGGCTTCTTATCCGTACCGTCATGGCAGCGTACACAGTAGGCATCCAGAACGGGCTGAACCTCAGCATTGAATGAGAAGCCCTCGACAAGATTACGATACGGTGAAATACGTTGTGGTGCCCTGCCAGATGCCCGTGTCTTGTTGGTGACGGGCGAATCAGTGGGTGACTCATGGCATCCTATACAGGAAAGCTCCTCACCGGGCATTGCCACTAACCAGCTTCGAAAGAGCTGCACAGCACGCCCCTCTTTGTCCAACGGCTGGATGGATATGGTGGTGTTGGCCGGGATTTTAAACATGGCTGATCCGTCTTTTTCAACCTTGACAGTGCCGAGTAGACGCTTTACGTCCCAGCCACTCTCAACACCCAAATGATGGTGATTGCCGACCTTGTAGTAACCGTAGGCGTAGGTAAAAAGTCGAAGTGAGTCAACTGTTCCCACAGGAATCCCCTTCAATCCAGGGCCGTGATAAATATCCTGAATATAACAAGTAGCCTCTCTATCATGGAGGTTGACACGATCAGGAATAATCGGCGGGCGTTCCCGTTTTCTCAGGGGATAAGGCTCAACCATATATCTGTAGTCAGCTGCACCCGCAATATGGATTGGCACAAAGTTGTCAAACGTGTCCACCAGATAGAGGCCCCAGTCGCTGCCAGGTCTGATCTGGGCCACTGTCAAATAGTACTCAGCACTCACAGGATAGGGCTGATCAAACTGCGGATACACACCATTGACCAACTGATCAAGATCCAACGCCATTTCGTCCGGATAGTGATCACGCAGTCTGGGATAGCACTTGTTAAAGAAGTCATTGTTAAGCTCATGATAATCCTTGCCCCTTTGGGAGGACTCAGGCATGTAGTCATTAATCAGCTTGGTGACCACATTCTGCAAGTCAGGAAAGATCTTCAACAGATCCTTCTTGACGGTGGGGTAGAGCTGATCCACGGTCACATGCGTCACGGTCTTACCGTAACCAGGAATATACTGAACCACACCGTCAGCATGGGCATAGCCCTTGTTTGTATCAAAGATGGTTAATTTGCCAGTGCCTCCTACCCCATGATGGCCCGAAACTACGGCCGAATACATACCGGGTTTTTCAGGCAATGGGCGTGCATAGAACATCGAGTTCGGCCACAGACTCTGCGACCCGTAAATGGCCCGCTGGTTGGTGCCATCAGGATTCATGGTCATCATGATGCGTGCGTAATAATGCATAATATCCGTGTATTCCCAACGCAAATACATGATCTTGCCATCAGCCGTCACCGTAGGATACCAGTCTGCATCCTGCTCAAACGTGAGCTGACGCGTGTCCTCGCCGTCAGGGCCCATTAGATACAGATTGGGGACTGACTGGCTTCCGCCAATGCAGGGCACACCAATCAAAGGCGCGGTTGAGCTGAAAACAATCTTTTCACTGGGCAGGTAAACACCGCCATAGTTGTGCACATAATCGCCCATAATCGTAGAGACTTTACGGGGATTGGAGCCATCAATACCAACCTCCATCACCTGATACATGTTGTTCTCATCCGTTGAAGAGAACAACAACTTTTGACCGTCATAATGTAAGTCCAATTCGCCGACATAAGCACCATCCTTGGGCTCATACACGTCGGTGACCTTGCCGGTTCTCAGGTTCACGCGGGCAATTTTGTTGTTGTAGCCCTTGGGCCTCATCACGTGGGTTCCGAGCCAGTTGGCCTTTTTGGCACGTCGGTCCGTGAGGACAACCAACATTTCATCAAAATCTATATAGGGATTTTCTGTCACGAGAGCCGCATATTTCAGGGTGCTGTACGCTTCAAAGCTCTTGATGGCCTCAGGATCACCTGCGGCCTGCTTCTCCAGAAGCTCCGGCATGGTCTTCTCATACTGCTGGGCTTGCTTTAGGAACTGGCGACCGTTCTTGTAGTCACGTGGTTTTGTTTTCAGGATGTGCTTGATTGAGCGTGCCAACGCCTGTGGGTTCGACAAGCCAGTCAGCACCTTCTGCTCCTCAATAACCGCTCTTTTTTGGTCAGCCTTTCTCTGCTTGGCCGTGGCTTTCATGGCAACCTTTTTAAAATCACCCATATCCTGTCTCTTCTTGCTGCGGGAACAAACAGAGGCCAGATCAGAGGTCTTGCCATCTAGCCCCTTGACCGTGGCACTCAAGGCATACCCACCGCTTTGATTGAAATAGAGCAGATTGACCTGATGTTTACCTGTAGCCAGGGTAACAGTATTCTTCTTTTCTACGGAACCGTGCGGGCCGTCATTCATAATGACAACTTTATTATCAATATAGAGAGCACTGCCATCATCAGAGCTCACGGCAAAGCCATACTTCCCCGCCTTCTTCACGTCCATTATCCCGGAAAACTCGATATTCCAGGAACCACCAAAGTTTTTGTCCTGCATGGGATAGATTCTATCAATGGTTCCCCTGCCAACCCGTTTGCCGCTTCCGATCAAGGCCACTGTATGCATCTGCCCGTTATATGCAAAATAGGACATCTCCGCATATGAATTCAAAGTCATCATTAAAATACAGACAACCGCTGTCATTGCCCCATTCTTTAACATATTATCTCCATTTGATTTATGAAAACTCTCAAAACGCAAACCTGAACTACCCCAGCTATTTATTCTAACCAGTTTAACGACACCTTTTTCTCCCACCCTTATATAATGGCAGAAGGACCGTAATTTTACCCAATATTCAGGAGGAAACAACTGAAAATTCCTCGCCAGATTAATGTTTGGATGTCTCCGACCCGTTTTCAGATGCAAAAGCGCTTGTTGGGTTTGGAAAAATGTGATGAATGCAGGGAAATAAATCCCATACCATCCTCTTTCACGCGTTTCTCAATCTTATCCACGAGACTGTCTTTGACCTAACCGTGTCTCTTGTGGCCCCACCAGATCAGAACATCAACACGCTGTAGAAGCTCGTCAGGCAGGCCTTGATCGGGATCATCAATACTTGCGGTGACAACCTCCCACCCCTTGAGACAGGCCAGTCCTTCAGCCACAGCCCCATTGATATCATTGGGGTATACGTCCTTGGGCGCCGTATTTTCCGACCAGACCACCACACACCCCTTGGAACCAGGCCCCTAGCACATGCATGCACATGAGCACAACAAAGTCAGTCCACCAACAATTACACACATCATAAGTGCCCAGTGACATACGCGTGTTATCTTCATAAAAACAGTCTCCTTACATATTGAGTTTATCAAACCAGTTAAATCAAGGTCATACAATAATGTACAATAGCCCATGCAGCAAGAAGGTTTATTTTGTTGGGAATATCTAATTTTGAAGCCTGAAGGCTGTTTCCGACATCACACAGAAAACCTTCTAAGTCACTGGTGTTGTGGGTTTCTGCATCAAGCAGAATGACACGACGTAGTCCGAACTATAGAATGCCGTTGATAAATGGCACTATCTATGAACCCACTGGCCAAGTCACATTACCGAGAAGAACCCTGTATTACCTTGATCCGGAAAGGGCCTATTTATGTACACGCCTGGTTTACCTCTATACCCTTAATGCAACATGGCATGACAACCGTGACTGGCTAAAGGGGGTGTCGAATCCACCGCGAACAAGTCATTACAGACTGTGGCAAGTCCTCCAATACGGCAAAACTTGGTCAGGCATGTGGTATGTCAAGGAACAAGCCTATGACAGCGGCAACTTCAACAGAAACTCGGAAATCTCAATCAATCACACGGAAGACCTTGTCCTTACAGCGCCCGGCATAATCACCGTCTATCTAAATGAGGACCCAAATTTCCCCAAAGATATTTTTGATCCCAACACCTATGCGAATTAGGATTCGTTATCATTCTGAGTTCTTAGTTCTAGGTCCTAAGTTCTTGAAGTGTGCAAAACTTCGAGTGTTAACTTAAACCCGAGTTTTCTTATTCATTTTGCACTGGTGGAAGTTTGCCCCAACACAGCAGGAGTAAACTCAGCCCAATCAGGTCAAACACGCTTTTGGCTTCTCCCTTGATACACGTCCCACAGAAGGGTATAACTGCTTTTCTAACTATCAGACAACTTTAAACTCTGGACTATAATAAGGATTCTACCATGAAACAAAAGGCCCTTGCAAACTTCCTTCGTTATGTGAAAATCAATACCCAGTCCAGTGAGACCTCGGACAGTTCCCCCAGTACTCAAAATCAGTTTGAGCTGGCACATGTGCTGGTTGAAGAACTGAAGGCGCTGGGATTGGTGGATATCAGTCTTGATGAGCATTGCTATGTCATGGCCAGCCTGCCTGCCAATACGGATAAGGATGTATCCAAAATTGGACTCCTGGCCCATATGGACACATCACCTGAAGTCTCCGGTGAACATGTAAAAACTCAGGTCATTGAGACCTACGAGGGTGGGGACATTGTCCTGGATGAAGCGAACGACGTGGTGATCAGCGAGGACGATAAACTTCGATCCTGTATAGGTGACACCCTTGTGACGTCCGATGGCTCGACCCTGTTGGGCGCAGATGACAAGGCAGGTATTGCTACCATTGTGACACTGCTGGACATACTCAAGGAGACTCCGGAGATCCCCCATGGCGAACTCAAGATAGGATTCACGCCTGATGAGGAAGTGGGACGCGGCGCGGATCACTTTGATGTTGCAAAGTTCGGCGCAGACTATGCCTATACTGTGGACGGTGGTATTGCCGGTGAACTAAATATGGAAACTTTTTCGGCCGATGCCGCAACCATTGAGGTCCAGGGGCGCAACATTCATCCTGGCACAGCCAAAGATGTGATGGTCAATGCCATACGTGTGATGGGACATATTGTATCCCGCCTGCCCCAAGATATGGCGCCTGAAACCACCGAAGGCTATGAGCCCTTTATCCACCCCATGGCCATGACAGGGAGTGTTGATAAAGCCATGCTGAAACTGATTCTGCGAGATTTCAAGACCTCCGGCCTGCACACGCAGAAACAGATACTGGACAAGATCATCGCCGAGGTACAGGCATTATACCCCAAGGCCAAGATCAAGCTGGAGATCACCAAAACATACAGAAACATGCGTGATGAGCTTGAGAAACATCCCCATGTCACAGACAGCCTTTTTGCAGCTGCCGCCAACGCCGGTGCACATCCCAAATGGGAACCCATTCGCGGGGGCACAGACGGCTCAAGGTTAACCGAAATGGGACTTCCCACACCGAACCTCTTTGGAGGCGGTGCCAATTTTCACAGCAAGACAGAATGGCTCTCAATAGATGGCCTGGTCCAATCCATCAAGACACTGCTGAATATCGTGCGCGTGGACGATTAGGATTAGCTGTTCAGGGAATTATCCAGTATTATCTTGCGGTGCGTAAAATGGTATGTACTCATGTCAAAGATTGTATCATGATACGTTATTTTAATACGTTCAGGATGTGGCAGTGAATCACTTCCTACTCCACGAGGTGCAACCTAAAGAAGTGATTTTGTAATCTGGGCCACGAGATGTTAAGGCCGGAGAGTATCCGTGGCAGAGCCCAGAAGCTTATCGGTGCGGTCCCTCTGAGCGCACACCATGTCAAGGAGCCCAGCATGGTAGAATTCCTGGGTAAGAAGGATAACCACCTGCGGCGTAGATTAACCAACTCCTCCGCAGTCACTAAATGGGTGTAACCATAGTTCCGCCGCACGTCCACACGAAAGGAATCCACATCATCAAACAATTGACGGTACAGGTTTACACTTCGGTAGACAGCCTGATACTCGCCCCGTG
>CAZBTJ010000166.1:0-11420 GCA_964494325.1 uncultured Pirellulales bacterium | reverse complement strand
GGCCTCAATGACGGCTTGGATTTGGAGATGGGTGAACCTTTAAGATTTGGACAATAATCAGAGGGGAGGTTCTTAAAAGAGCTGTCCGCCATCAGCTGTCCGCAATCAGCCATCAGCCGGAAACACCAGCCATCGCAGCGGCTCTGCCCATAAGACTGTTTGTCATTGCGAACGAAGTGCGGCGATCTTCCATTGTTTATGTTTTCAAGCGAAGGGTGATCCAGGCGAACGGGAGTGCTTTCAACTCAATTTGGCCGGCGCCGGCCAAATCTTTTTGACGCAAATTATGTGTGATTATTGTGATACATGCCAGGGGGTAAAACCATCATAAGAACCGACCACGTCGACCCGAGGAATCAAGGGGGCTCTGCGAAGCACTCCGATCGCTGATAGCTGAAAGTTGTTTTTTGAACCACGGATTTCGCGGATTTCGCGGATGACACGGATTTGAAACGAAAAACGAAAAACGAATAACGAACCACGAAAAACGAAAAACGAATAAAAAAGGGCCCAAGCCAATTCGGTTTGGGCCCCTTTTTTTGTTTAACCATCTAATCGTTTGATCTTGAGCTGTCTACCATAGAGGGTGGTGCGTTTCAATGTGCGAAACAACTGTTTGGGCATGCCTTCGGGCAGATCCACAAAGCTAAAGCTGTGATTGATCTGAATAGTCCCAATGTCCTGGCTGTCCATCCCAGCTTCATTTGAGATGGCGGCCACGATATGCTTGGGCTGCGCCCCATGTGTATTGCCCAGCTCGATACGATAGCGTTCCATGCCTGCTTGAGGGCGTTTGGGCTTTCCGCGTTTTTCAAACTTGTGGGGTGTGTGTGTGCGTTCGTTGCGAGGTTGCCGGGTGGCCTTCTTGGGCTTGGGCTCTTCTTTTAGAAGCAGGGGTGTGTCTCCCTGGTGCAATTTGGCCAGGGCTGCTGCAATGGTGAGTGGGGACACATCATGCTCCGTTTGGTATTGATTGATCAGATTGACATAAAACGTCAGATCTTCTGATAGGGTCTCTGTAATGCGTTCTTTAAAGCGAGCAACCCGCTGCAAATTAATGGCCCTGACTGAGGGCATTGGCATTTTTTCAATGGGCTGACGTGTGAGACGCTCGATGGCACGGAGCAGATGGGTTTCCTTGGGGCTGACAAAAAGAACGGCTTCACCGCTTCGTCCTGCACGCCCTGTGCGTCCAATGCGGTGGATATAGGATTCTGTGTCATAGGGGATGTCGTAATTGATCACATGACTGATACGATCTACATCCAGACCGCGAGCCGCCACGTCTGTGGCCACGAGAATATCCACCTTGCCTTGTTTGAGTTGAGCTACGGTAAACTCACGTTGTTTTTGGGCAATGTCGCCATTGAGGGCGGCGGCATTGAAGCCCTTGTCCTTGAGTTGCTCTGCAATTTCAAGGGTAGCCGTTTTGGTGCGTACAAAAACGATTACACCATCGTAGGGTTCGGCTTCAAGCAGACGTGCCAAGAGCTCTGGTTTATTAAAGCCCTTGACTGTGCAGACACGTTGCCTGATGGTCTGGGCTGTGGGCTTCGAGTTTTCAATGGTGATTTCTTCGGGGCTCTGCAGGTATTTTTTGGCAATTTTGCGGACAGGTTGTGGCAGAGTGGCTGAAAACAGGGCCAGTTGTTTTTTTGCAGGTGTTTTATCCAGTATCCATTCCACGTCATCAATGAATCCCATACGCAGCATCTCATCAGCTTCATCGAGAACTACACATTGAAGAGATGAAAGAGACAGAGTCTTCCGATTCATGTGGTCCATCATGCGTCCAGGCGTGCCCACCACAACATGCACCCCTTGTTTGAGTGCCTTGAGCTGTATGCCATACTCCTGGCCGCCGTAGATGGGCAGCACTTTTAAACGCTTGAGGCCCGCCCCATAGTTTTCAAAGGCTTTGGCTACCTGAATGGCCAGCTCGCGTGTCGGTGTCAACACCAGCACCTGGGGTTTGCGTTGGCTCAGATCAATTTTGGACAGCAGAGGTAAGGCGAACGCGGCGGTTTTGCCTGTGCCGGTTTGGGCCTGACCCAAAAGGTCTTTATTGGCTAAAAGATGCGGAATCGTCATCTTTTGAATAGCTGTGGGTACTTCATAGCCTATGTCATTGAGCGTACTTAAAAGAGGCGCGATCAAGGGCATGGCTTGAAAGCCAGACATAGGACTCGGTGGTAATGACATGTAAAACTCCTAAAAGGGGTGATTCACCCGTATTGTTGAGTGAATGAGATGGCCATAAAAGGCCGTAATTACAAATTATATTCCTTGATCTTGCGATACAGGGTACGTTCGCCAATCCCGAGGATCCTGGCTGCCTTTTCGCGGTTGCCCTGAGTTTCTGATAGGGTGTCTGCAATGGCCTGACATTCCAGTTCTGTGAGAGATCTTCCTGCCAGGGAGAGAGAGGTCTGAGACTCAATGGGACTGGCGCTGGAGAGCTGGCGGCGTTTCAGAATCTCGGGCGGGATGTCACGGACATCCAGTTGATCACCATCGCACATGACGACCATTGTGCGGAGGCAGTGGCGCAATTGACGCACATTGCCGGGCCATTCATGCGCGCAAAGTATGGTCATGGCCGAGTCGGATATCCCACGAACCTCGGAGCCGATTTCGGTGGCAGCTTCCTGTACGAAGAAGTCAATGAGTAGGGGGATATCTTCTACACGGTTCCGTAGAGCGGGCAGCGTAATATTGACACCCTTTATCCTGAAGTAGAGATCTTCACGGAAGCTCTTTTCCTCAATCAGGGTTTGAAAGTTCTGGTTGGTGGCACTGATCACGCGCACATCTACGATCACCGATCTTGAAGAGCCCACAGGCACAATAATGCCATCATCCAACACACGCAAGAGCTTGGCCTGCATGTTCATGGGCATGTCACCGATTTCATCCAAAAACAAGGTGCCGTCGTTGGCCACCTCAAACAGGCCCTTACGGTCAGTGACAGCCCCGGTGAAAGCGCCTTTGGCATGACCAAATAATTCACTCTCAAGCAAGCTTTCAGTGAGTCCTGCACAGTTAATGGGGACAAACGGATTAAATCGACGCGGAGAGTTGTCGTGAATGGCTCTGGCGAGCAGTTCTTTGCCCGTACCTGAGTGTCCTTCAATGAGTACGGAAATGTTGGTCGGTGCCACACGTTTGGCCACATCAATCACATGGCCCATGGCCCGACTTGTGCCCAGGATACCCTCGTACCGGAAAGCCCGTGTCTCGGGTTGAACTTCTATGGGCTGTCGTGAAGCGGTCTGATTGATCTTGTCTTGCGCTTTGGAAATAATCTGGCGTAATTCATCGACATCAATGGGTTTGACGAGATAGTCATACGCCCCGCGACGCATGGCTTCTTTACAGGTTTCGATGGTGGCGTAGGCTGTGACGAGAATGACTTCCGCCTCTGGATTCTGAGCCTTGGCCTCATCCAGAACAGCCAGACCATCTGTCTCGGTTTCAAGCTTGAGATCTGTGACCACAATATCAATGGGCTGGTTACGCAGAATCTCTATGGCATCATCCCCGTTGTACACGGCAATGGCCTTGACATTCAGACGCTCCAATGACTCTACAATACCATCGGCATGGTGCTGCTCGTCATCGACCACCAAAACTGTACACATCATATCACTCAACGATTGGCTCCTCTGCATTTGGGCCTATTTTACACCACGGAAAGCGAATGGTAAATGCCGTTCCCTTGCCTGGCTCACTCTCTACTGAAATTGTACCATCATGACTATCTATAATCTTTTTCGCAATGGCCAACCCAAGGCCTGTACCTTTTCGACGCCCCGTAAAATAGGGCTCAAAAATCCGGTTCTGCATATCAGATGTCATACCGCAGCCACTGTCGCTAATTTGAAGCACAACCCAGTCTTTGCGTCTGAATGTCCGTATGATCAATTCGCCCCCGCGATCCATGGCCTGCTGAGCGTTGACGAACAGGTTAAGAATCACTTGCTTGATCATGGCCGTATCAAGGTGGCAATACAGTGGTTCTGTATGCAGCCCTTTTCTAGCCATGATTTGGTGCGAAGCGGCCTCTGGTGCGTAAAAGTCCACCAGGTCTGAGATTAACTCATTTAAATCCGTCACTTCAGGATGCAGTTCCGGACGGCCAATAAAGCGAAGAAAGCCGTCCAGAATACTGTGCAGCCTATCCGCTTCCCCCTGGACAATGCGAATCTTGCGGGCGGCTCGTCCTGCCAGGGTGTCGGACAAGCCATCGAGGTCTTCCTGGATGAGTTTGAGATTGACCTTTATCGTTGATAAAGGGTTTCTAATCTCATGGGCCAGTTCGCCAGTCAGTTTGCTGAGCTTTATAAGGCCGTCATGCTCATGCCCATGGGAGCCACAGGCACGTTTTTTTGATATCACCCGGAGAGACCAGGGCAGCCCCACAGCAATCAAACCAACGACGATTCCTGTGAAAAACTGCCACACACGTATCCCTCTTTATAGTTAGAAGCAGTCCCGAGGACTACTTCTTGTCAGTATTCTTGTTGGCACCTTCTTTTGCATCAGAGAGACCTAGGTCTTTCATGGCTGCCTTGCGAGACAGTTTTAAGCGTCCCTGATCATCCACCAAAATAAGCTTAACAGGAATGATGTCGCCTGATTTGCACACAGAGTCCACAGTCTTGACATAGCCATCGCTAAGTTCGCTGATGTGGCACAAGCCTTCAACACCGGGTCCAATTTCTACGAACACACCAAAGTCTTTCACTGACACAACTTTGGATTTTTCGTAAATCTTGCCAACCTTAGGGGGTTGGGTCATCATTTCGATGATCTCTTTGGCTTTGACATGACCATCTCCATCAACACAGCTAATAAAGATGGTGCCGTCATCTTGAATTTCGATGGTGGCTTTGGTCTGTTCTTGAATACTCTTAATCATCTTGCCTGATGGGCCAATGACCTTACCAATAAACTCAGGATCGATCATAATGGAGATCATCTTGGGTGCGTGTTCACTCAACTCTTGACGCGGTGTGGCAAGGGCGGTCGCCATGGTATCCAATATTTTGTATCTGGCTTGTTTGGCTCGCTCCAGAGTTTCAACAAGTATCTCTTTTTTGAGGCCGGTCATTTTGACGTCCAGTTGGATGCCCGTAATGCCTTTGATTGTGCCAGCGACCTTGAAGTCCATGTCGCCGTAGTGATCTTCTTCACCCAGGATATCGGTCAGAAGCTTGTAGTTGCCAGCATCATCAGTAATCAGGCCCACTGAAATACCCGCCACAGGATGTTCCAGAGGGACACCTGCATCCATGAGGGCCAGCGAACCGCCACACACAGAGGCCATGGAGCTGGAGCCATTGGATTCTGTAATGTCAGACACCAGGCGAATCGTATACGGGAATTTTTCAATGTCAGGTCTCATGGCTTCCAGAGAACGTTCAGCCAGGGCACCATGACCAATTTCACGACGTCCTGGACCACGCACAGGTCTTGCTTCACCCACTGAGAAGGGTGGGAAATTATAATGCAGCATGAAGCTCTGGGCGTATTCATCAGCCAGTCCGTCAATGATCTGGGCATCACGCACTGTCCCGAGTGTGGCCATGACCAGGGCCTGGGTTTCGCCGCGTGTAAACAGGGCGGAACCATGCGTTCTGGGCAGGACGCCAACCTCGCAGGAAATCGGTCTGATATCTTCAAACCCTCTGCCATCAACACGATTTCCATTAATCAGGTTTTCACGAATTACGGCCTTTTCAATCTTTTCAAAGGCTCGCTTGACCATGGTCTTCTGGAAACGAGGTGCGCCGCTTTGGGCAGCCTCTTCTGGATTCTCAGCCAATTCAATGGGGCCGTGCAAGCTAAGTGCCTCATTTAAGAGCTCTTTCATCGCAGCGTTGCGTTCTTGCTTGGCTGCAATAGTCTTGGCTTCTTTGATCGGCGTTGTGAATTTATCTTTGATCTGGCTCTGTAAGTCAGCGTCGATTTCTGTGAGAATGGTTACTTTCTCAACACCCACCTGGGCTTTGAGCTCTTCAATGAGTTCACAGATTTCACTGACAGTCTTGTGGGCTGTCATAATGGCGTCTGCCATGTCTTCTTCTGTGACCTGCTTGGAGCCCACTTCAATCATATTTATGGCTTCTTTTTGACCACCGAGTAGCAGATTGATATCACTGTTCTTGAGTTGTTCATAGGTGGGATTAATCACGAGTTCGCCGTTGATGCGTCCGAGTCGACAAGCAGCAATGGGACCCAGGAAGGGGATCTTGCTGATGGACAGGGCTGCACTGGCTCCCACAATGGCCAGTATATCCGGGTCGTTTACACCGTCAAAACTGAGCACGGAGGCCATAACCTGAACTTCCTGGAAATAGCCGTCTGCAAACATGGGTCGAATGGGGCGGTCGATCATACGAGCCGTCAGGATTTCCTTGGTGCTCGGTCGACCTTCACGTTTAATGAATCCACCTGGGAATTTACCACCTGCACAATGCCTTTCACGGTAGTCCACACTCAGGGGGAAAAAGTCAATGTCGTCAAATCTGGGGGGGGCTGTGACTGCTGTGACAAGAACAACTGTCTCGCCGTATTGGACCAATACTGCTCCATCAGCCTGCCGGGCGATTTTGCCGGTCTCGATAACGAGTTTTCTCCCAGCAATTTCTTTTTCTACTTTTACTTCATTAAACATAAAATACCTCACTTGCTTGACATAGCCAGGCACACAACTCCTATGTGCGCACACAAGCTACTAAAGCGTTAGACATGTTGCTCTTTTTGATGAAACTTCTATTTACGCAGTCCGAGACGAGAAATAATGCCTTGGTAGCGTGCCGTGTCTTTCTTGTTCACATACTTCAGCAGAGCAGATCTGGTACCAACCATTTTAAGGAGGCCTCTTCTGGAGGAGTGGTCCTTCTTATGGCTCTTTAGGTGCTCAGTGAGGTCATTGATTCTCTTGGTCAGCAGTGCAATCTGCACCTCGGGAGAACCTGTGTCCTGTTCATGGGTTTCATAATCATGAATAATTGTTTGTTTTTCCTGCAAAGTCAGCATCGTTTAATTGATCCTTAATACATTCAAATCCACTTGCTTTAACTTACCATTTCAAATAAACCACATACTTTAAGGAAGTCGCTCAGGGTTTGCAAGTCTTTTTCGGACAAATTGTTGTCGCAGAAAAACTGTTCGCAGATTGTCTCCCCTGACGATGTAACGAATAGCATGTATTCGAGTATGAGCAAGAGGCGTTATTTTATGAGACAATTTGGTAGTCACCGGACCAGCCGGCCGGGAGGTGCGGTCCTCGGGGCCTTGTTAGTATATATCCTGTTTGCGATCTATCTGAGTTGGCCCCATTGGTCTGGTTGGAAATGGTCCCAGCGAGTCTTACCCTTGTGCTGGTGCGTGGGAGCGGTAGGTGCCTTTATGGTAAGTCGACGTTGGGTTTGCTCCTTGATTGGGGCCTTTTTTTCAGGGGCATTGTACAGTTTTGGTCCCCTTGCCCTGTACACAACCCAGTTTCACGAAGCCGGGGCTTGTATCGTGGCTGTGATCCCCTGGTTGCTATGCCCTTTCGCCTATTCCAATTTGCTGGTAAACCCAAAAAAAGGTTGGATTAGTCGGGGTGTCAAGGTTGGATTGTTTGTTTTGCCATTGGTATTTGTGGCTGTCTTGTTCCGAATTTTGACGCAATATCATTTGTTTGTCATGCCAGTCCAGGTGGGAAAGCTTTCAAAGGAAGTGTGGTTTGGTCTGGCTGTGCCTCTGGTCATGGTTCAGCATGGCGACCTATTCTGGGGGCTGTATCATGTTTCGCTTGGCTTGATTGTTTTGGGGACGGTCAGGATGATTAAAATGAGGTGTTGGGAATTGGCATTGGGCCTGGTGATGGCTTTTGCCGTGGCCATTTGGGAGCCGTGGCCTGGTGTCTTTGGTGTGTGTCCGTTGATATGGTGGTTGTTTCCGCAGATTTTTCTGTGTGTTTGGGTGGGCCAGGGGATTGTTCAGCTATTAAATGGTACGCGTGCGGATCGTCCTTGGGTATTGGGTTCTGGGCTCTGGCTCGTAGGATTGGGGGTCTTGATGCTTCTTCAGTCAGGGAAGTATTTTGACTTCTTCCTGTGGTTTGGATACCCCTATGCCCGTTTATTTGTGACAACCGGGAAATTATATGTGTTGGGTTCAGTGGGGTTTGGCGTCATTTACGTGCTTATGAACTTCAACAGGAAACTTTTCTGGTTACGCGCCAGTCTGCTGTGCATTACGTTAGGCTGTGATGTTTTTTGGTGTGCCTCGTATATTGTGGATCGGGTTGTTTCTTGATAGAAGTTTACAATCCTGCTTTTATGGCGTACAATCTGGGTTTTGCGGAATATCGATTATGACGGAATCCTTAAAAGACAGTTCTGATGCTGACTTGCTAGACGCCTATTGTGATGGCGATGAGCAGGCGTTTAGAGAATTGGTCGATCGGTATAAGAACGGTTTATATGCGTTCTTACGTCAGTTCCTCAATCAGCACGATCTGGTGGAAGATGTGTTTCAGGAGACATTTCTTCAACTGTACTCGAGTCAGGGCAGTTTTGACAGGAGTCGTCCGTTACGTCCGTGGTTGTTTACGATTGCTGCCAATAAAGCCAAGGATGCCTTGAGGAAAGCCCAAAGAACAGCGGCCATTTCTATCAGTGCGTTAAATCCCTCTGACGAAATGTCCTTTGAAGAAATGCTCAATGTACTTACGAGTGATAAAGAGCAGCCAGAGAACCAATTGGAGCAACAAGAGCGGTCTGGCCGAGTCAGCAATATCATCACAGATTTACCGGATAATTTGAGGGAAATCATCATCATGGCTTATTTCAACAAATTTTCCTACAAACAAATGGCTGACATACTCAGTATACCTATCGGCACAGTTAAAAGCAGGTTGCACACTGCAGTGGCACGGTTTGCCAAAGAGTGGTCAACTGCCCTTGAAAACGAGGAAATGTGATGGGTATTCTTAGTCACGAAGAAAAACAACTATTATTTGATCACTGTATAGGGTTGGCTTCAGAGCAGCAAGATGCTGATGCTGAGAGGCTGATCGCCTCCAATCCTGACGCGGCCAATTTCTATTACGAGCAGCTTCAAGCCTTGTTGTCTCCTTTGGAATCCCTGGAATGTGAGCCCTGTCCGGATAGTCTGGCCGAACGGACAGTTCGGATGCTTACAGAACGATCGCATCCACACCCTGAGCTTCAAGCCAAAAAAAAACAGAAAAAGCCACCCATCGTTGAAGCCCCCGTGGTTGTTCAGCAGGAGATTGAGTCTGAACCTGTGCGTTTGCGGGACTGGCGTTCGCCAGTTCAGATCGCTGCAGTGGCCGCGATACTACTATTTTTGGTGAGTGTGACCTTGCCGCTATCTAATATGTTGCGCCAGAAGGGGTATCGTGCTGAGTGTCAAGCCAAACTGCGAAATGTGTTCCAGGGATTGACAGCGTACCTGTCTGATTTTGATCAACGTGTGCCCAATGTTCAAGCCGTATCCGGTGCTCCATGGTGGAAGGTTGGGGATCAAGGCCAGGAAAACCAATCCAATACGCGTGCCCTGTGGTTGCTGGCCAAGCGGGGGTATGTAAGGCCTGAAAACTTCTTGTGTTCGGCTCGAAAAACAAACCAAACACCTGATTTCCAGGGGCTGGACGTTGAGACGCTGCAGGACTTTCCAGGAAGAGCGTATATCAATTTCAGCTTTCGCGTATGCTGTGACAAGACACGCAATCTGGTCACAGGTGACACAGTGCTCATGGCTGACATGAATCCACTGTCTGAGAGTATGCCCTCAGACTTTAGCAAGCCTTTTGTGATTCGTCTGGATGAGAACATTTTGAACCGCAACAGTGTCAATCACGGTCGACGTGGGCAGAATGTTTTGCTCAATGATGGATCTGTTGGCTTTCATCGTACCCGTTTCGTGGGTGTGGGGGGGCAGGATGATATTTTCATGCTTGATAACATGACTTCAGGTGGTGTTATCAAGGGATTTGAAGTACCTGTTTGTACGACAGATGCTTTTCTGGCACCATAAGCCTATTCTTTTTCTGAACCAACCCAAACCGAAGTGACTCGATGTTTTAACTTCCTCCTCATCCATCACTTAAAATCCCCCCTCGTGGATAGGGTAGTATCGTTATTCATTTTTAGCATTTCGAACAAGTTATCCACTTTTGATTAGAAACCCCCTTGGATTTACCAGGAAATAAGGTGTTAAAATGGGTCGGATGGTCGTGCTGCGATACGGGTGTTGGATCGCTGACTAAATGAGCTTTTTTGGGTATGTAAGTGTTTTTTATTTAATAACTTAAGGCCTATCGTTTTGCTTGCGGTTGTTGCGGAACTGAATGGACTAAGATTCTCTAACTTGAACATCAGTCTGTGTGCGTCTTGATACGGCAGGTTTCAGGCCCTCTCAATGGGATTGTTAACAGGTTATCCACAAGTTATTGCGATTGTTAAATATGTGATGTCAATGAAGTTTTTGAGTAAATATGTGGGTGTCGTTCTAAAACCAGGCTGTTGAATGGTTTGCATGCAGAAAAAATCCTAATTTTTAACCTGCGGTGCCCAGTCGTTTTGTGAGATTTTTCTTGGGGGGACACAACATTCGCTTTGTCAGGAGTTTCAAGTCGTCATAGGTCAAGGCAAAGTTTCCTTGCCTTTTGATTATAGGTGACGACTCCCTCATCGGGGCCTATAATTGACATTTTTTGGACTTGATCTTTTGAAGGAGTCATATGGAAGCACTGATTATTGGGGTGGCCCTAGTGTTAATGGTCATTGTCTTGGCATTACTAATCTGGCTTATAAACAACCACATGGCGGCTCGTAGAGAGCTGGCTGGCCAGGCCACAGGCCTCACACTGCTTCAGACCCAAATGGAAGCAGTTCGCGTGGCTCAGGAAAAGACTTCATCAGGACTTCAGCAATCACTTCAGACGGGCCAGGATCGTTTATTTGGCAGCCTTAAGCACAGCCAAGAGGTTATGACGCGTTTAAACAGTCAGATTGGCCAGCTGCGAGGGGCCAGCCAGCAGATGGTGGCTTTGGGGGCTGATGTCAGAAAACTCCAGAACATTCTGGCCAGTCCCAAGCTTAGGGGCCAGATGGGGGAGTGGTCATTGGAATCACTATTGGCTACTGTCTTGCCCAAAGAAGCCTTTGACCTTCAGCACAGTATGAAGGATGGCAAGATTGTGGATGCACTGGTGCGGCTGCGTGATTTCTCAGTGCCTATTGATGCCAAGTTTCCTTTGCCTTCCTTTGTCCGGCTTCAGGACATTGAAGACAAAAAAGAAAGGGCGAGATTTCGAAAGCAGTTTCACAAGGATGTCACTGTACATGTCGACAAGATTGCCACGGCTTATATTCGACCCTCTGAGGGCACTTTGG
>CAZBTJ010000165.1:0-11557 GCA_964494325.1 uncultured Pirellulales bacterium | reverse complement strand
TAAGAAGCGAAGAGGTGGTCTTCTCTTGAGTATTTTGAAAAATAGTTTTAACCGCGAAGTTAACGAATTATGCAAATTGACCAATCCCAGCCAAACAATGTGACCTGTCATGCCGAAGGATTGAGGCATCTATTTAACTGGCCCACGCAGTGGATCAAAAGAGCTGAGAGCTGATCGCTGAAAGCTGAGAGCTACAAATCTTTTTTGCCACAGATTTCACAGATGAACACAGATATTCGTTGTTCCAACGAACTTGATTTATTGTTTTACCATGGAGAGCAGGGAGATACATGGAGGCTGACGCTGAAATCGAATAATCCTGCCCTCGCGAATGTCCGTTCCACGCTAACCCGCCTGGCGGCGGGGCAGTCCGTGCCGGACCTAACGTGTGCTGCGCAGGGCTGTACTCACGAAGCCGAGGCGTCTTCTTCGTTCAGCCTTGCTTGCCCACGGGCGGAGGCCGGAAGTTTGAGCCTGATGAAATAAGGTTTCACAAACCAAGAGTGTGAGCCATATGAAATAGACTTTCACAGGCTGAGGGTTTGAAGGGTGAAAAGGCTCACGCCATAGTCACGGGATGTTCAACTTTGGACTGGTCCGGGCCAATTCACCAGACGTCTGGTGAATTCAATGGTTATGTCTTCAGGTATCAGGTTTCACATTTCATTCTTTGATTTCACACCTCACGCGTTGAGACTTCGACTGACAGAGACCACAGTCACACCGTCACACAGTCATACCGTCAGACTGCTTGGCCTGTGAAACCTTATTTCACACGGGTCAAACTGTGAAACCCGGCCTCCGGCCGATTTCCCCCTTGTCATAGGGATATATCGGGGGTAGGATTGTGATGCTGAAAGGGAAAGACTCGTCTGGGTTTGGAAATACTGATCGCTGTTGCTCAGGTTTTAAGTGTTAGCCATATGAAATAGGCTTTCACAGGCCGAGTGTGTTTAGTTTTAAGTTGAATGCTGACGGCTGATTGCTGAGAGCTGAGAGTTGTTTTAGACCTGGAGGGGGATTTCCGTTTCGTTTCTTTTGGTGATTACATAGCCAGTCTGGCTGTGGGTATATAGGAAAGGAATTCTTTGAGGTATGGCACAACTGGAACATATTGAGGCGATTGAAAAGCGGCTTTGGGGGGCGGCGGATACGCTTCGGGCGAACTCCAACTATGCGAGTAATGAATATTTTATGCCTGTGATGGGGCTGGTGTTTTTGCGGCATGCGTACAGCCGTTATCTCGCTGTGAAGGATGCCATTGAGGCGGGCCTTCCCAGTCGTGGCGGCAAGACGCGGGCGATGACCAAGGAGGACTTCTCTCGGAAGAGTGCTATCTTCCTTCGACCTGAGGCTCAGTTTGACTATTTGGTGTCGTTGCCTGAGAGTGCGGACCGGGACAAGGCGATCATCAAGGCCATGCAGTCCATTGAAGATGACTACGACAATCTCAGCGGTGTCCTGCCCAAGGGCGAATATCAGGAATTGGACAACGATGTGCTTGGCTCACTGCTTCGCACCCTCAATCCTGAGGAGCTGAAGCAGGTGTCGGGCGATGTGTTCGGGCGTATTTATGAGTATTTCCTCACCCAGTTTGCCGACCAAAAGGCCCATGACGGGGGTGAGTTTTTTACGCCAGTGTCCCTGGTGTCGCTGATTGCTCATGTGCTTGATCCTGAGGGCGGGACCGTGCTGGACCCGGCTTGTGGTTCTGGGGGGATGTTTGTGCAGAGCGCACGTATTGTGGAGGAGCATGGCCAGAGACCGACCGACCGGCTCACCTTCCGTGGTCTGGAGAAGAATGCAACCACTATTCGTCTGGCCAAGATGAATTTGGCTGTTCATGGGCTGGAAGGGGATATTCAGAAGGCCATTACCTACTACGAAGATCCGCACGAGTTGCTGGGGAAAGCCGATTATGTGATGGCCAATCCGCCCTTTAATGTGGATGAGATCGACGCAGGCAAGGTCAAGAACGATCCTCGTCTGCCCTTTGGTCTGCCTGGTGTGAATAAGAAGGACAAGGTCAGCAACGGAAACTATGTGTGGATCAGCTATTTTTACAGCTATCTCAACAAAAAGGGGCGAGCCGGCTTTGTCATGAGTTCGCAGGCCTCCAGTGCCGGGCGGGATGAGGCCAAGGTACGGCAGAAGCTGATTGAGACCGGTGATGTGGATTGCATGATTGCTATCCGATCGAACTTTTTCTACACCCGGACTGTCCCCTGCGAACTCTGGTATTTAGACCGTGCCAAGGCAGACAAACATAAAGACAAGGTACTCATGGTAGATGCCAGAAACATCTACCGAAAGGTGACCCGAAAAATCTTCGATTTTAGCCCGGAGCAGAAAAAGAACTTGCTGGCCATTGTCTGGCTCTACCGTGGCCAGACAGATAAGTACCTGGAGCTGGTGTCACAGTATCTAGGGCAGGTAGTCGAAGAAGGCCGGGCATGCTTTGAGTGGGCCGATGAAGAGGGTGACACGGTCCGTGTTTTGCCCGAGTATGCCGAAGCCGTCGCTGCATTCAGAAAAACCATGCAGCCCTTTTTAGCCATCCAGCCGAAGAACGGTGCCCATGCAGAGACTCTGGCAGAGCTTGACAAGGAGTACAGGCTCTTTACTGAAGATATAAAACAGTTCCAGGGCAGTGTCAGCAAATCGACTGCCCAATGGGAGAAGACACCGGATACAAATAACGGGCTCAACAAGCTGGTCACCCAATTCGCGCCATTGGCAGAATCGAGCCGGGACCTGATCAAGCAGGCAGATCTGCTCTATAAGCTGGCCTGCCGGGTGATTGACACCTGCGAGAAGGAATGCGATGCCAAAGCCAGCGATGCCTGGGTGGGCAAGGATATCACACGCACGCGTAAGGCCGCAGATGAGGCCCGGACTATTAGTGTGGAGCAACTCAAGCAGGTGCGTTACTTCTGGAAACAGGCCCACTGGCTTACTGAGCGATTCCCAGACGCCAAACTCTGTGATGTGGAGGGCCTGGTCAAGCTCGTGGATCGTGCTGAGATTGAGGCCAATGACTGGAGCCTGACTCCCGGTCGCTACGTGGGCGTGGCCCCGGAAGAAGTGGATGAGGACTTTGACTTTGAAGAGACACTGCGTGACATCCACGTGGAGCTGGAAGACCTCAACACTGAAGCCGTGAAACTGGCTGCGATCATCAAGAAGAACTTTGAGGAGTTGGGGGTATGAAGTGGGAGAGCGTCAAACTTGAACAAATCGCCTCAATTAATGGAGGAAAAAGACTTCCCAAGGGGCACGATTTTTCGTCATTTCCCACAAATCATCTCTATATCCGTGCTCGTGACATAGGAAATAACCGAATTACAGCCTCAGACCCAGTATATCTCTCTGAGCACACTTCAAACAAGCTCAAGCTGTATACCGTGAGCGGAGGTGATCTAGTTGTAACCATAGTAGGTGCAAACATTGGAGATGTAGGGTATGTTTCTGCCGAGTTTTCGGGGGCGAATCTTACTGAAAATGCGGCAAGGCTTCGTATTGATAAAAATGTGTGTAATCCCAAATTTCTAAGTGCACAGTTATCAACCTCCCATGCCAAAGAAAAATTTCAATTCATTGCTTCGGGAGCCGCGCAGGGAAAGCTTGGGCTTTATAAAATAAAATCATTTGATGTAATTCTACCGCCGATGAAAATTCAGTCCGCAATTGCAGAAATCCTCTCCGCCTACGACGACCTGATCGAAAACAATCGGCGGCGGATTCAGTTGCTGGAACAGGCCGCGAGACTGCTGTACAAGGAGTGGTTCGTGAACTTGCGTTTCCCCGGCCACGAACACGTCAAGATCAAAGACGGCGTGCCGGACGGGTGGGAGAAGGGTGCAATTTCTGATTTGGGAGAAATCATTACAGGGAAAACACCACCTACCAAAACTCCTGAGAATTTTGGAGGCAATATTCCGTTTGTAAAAACGCCTGACATGCATCGCAGCCGGATAATCGTCGAGATTGAAGAATATCTTTCTGAAAGAGGGGCCGCTACCCAACCTAAAAAGAACTTACCTGCGGGCGCAATACTTGTTGTTTGCATTGGTGCTAAGCTTGGAGTTGTTTCCATCACCAGTCGTCCCTGCCAAAAACCAATCAGCAAATCAATGCTGTCATCCCACGTGAGGACTACATGAGGCATTACAGCCTCATGGCTTTGATTGATGTAAAACCACGGTTGGAGGCCTTGGGCGGGGGCGCCACAATGCCCAACGTAAACAAAACGAAGTTCGCATCAATTCCTATTCTCATACCCTCTCCTGCGATACTTAAAGATTTTGAAGAATTTGCAGTGGACTCTTTCCAGCAAATTCAATCTCTACACCACCAAGACTCCTGTCTTAACAATGCTCGTGACATCCTTTTGCCACGTCTTATGAATGGAGAGATTACTGTATGAGTGTGGTATCCAATGAAACAAAATCTAAACAAATAATCATCATATTCCAAATAATGGAGCCATAGTTTATGGAAGCGAGAAATCGAAAACTTGAGGATTGGTATGGTAAGGTTAAGCGAGGAGAGATCAAGCTGCCCAGGTTTCAGCGATTTGAGGCCTGGGATCGACATCGAATTGGCAGCTTGCTGGAGATGGTGATTAAAAATCTGCCTTTGGGTATTACACTAGTGTTAGAGGTGGGCGAACAGGAGAAATTCATTTCTCGCCATTTGGAAACGGCACCAGAAAAAGATGCCAAGGCGCATGAACATCTACTGGATGGACAGCAACGGCTGACTGCTCTGTGGCGAGCGTTTCACAACAATTACGAGCGTGAGACATATTTCATTTACCTGACCGAGTTTGATAAGTACGACAAAGATGAAGAACGTGATGATATGACCGTTTTTTGTCGGGGACGGTATTTCAAGAAAAACGGTGATCGATATCCCATATGGTGCAATGAGCCTGCCAAGTGTCTGCAACGGGGATTTATTCCAACCCATCTGTTAAAGCCGGAGGATATACAGGCTGAGATTGATGATTGGCTGGAGCAGGCGACCTGTGACCTGGAACCGGATGGGGACAGGAAAAAACTCAGGGAATTCTACGATTTCAAGAAACGCGTGAGTGACCGGATCAAGGATCTGCGTGCGATTATTGCCAATTACAATTTTCCCTATCTGTCATTGCCTGCTCAAACGGACAAGAGCGTGGCGTTGAATGTGTTTATTAATATGAACACGAATAGCAAGCCACTTTCGACCTATGACATTATTGTGGCTGAGGTGGAGGATGTGATGGGGCAGTCTTTGCATGATCTTCTGGACGAGATGGATCAGCAGGACCCAAACATTGGACGGTATGAAGAGTTGCCGAATATGATCCTGACCACGTCGGCCTTGTTGCAGAATCAATTGCCAAATCAGCGTGGCGCCTGGGAGATGGACAAGCGGACGATCGTGCTGAACTGGGATGTGATGAAGCGGGGTCTCAGCCGGATGGCAGAATTCTTGAAAGGCGAGGGCATCTATGATCATCAGCGTCTGCCCACGAATGCGGTGCTTGCTGTAATTGCCGCACTGTATCGAGATATTCCTGAATCCGGCGATAAGAGAGGGCAGGCTGAATTGCTGCTTAAACGCTATTTGTGGTTTTCCTTCTTTACAGATCGCTATGAAAACTCAGCTGCATCACGTGCCTTTGCGGATTTCCTTGCTTTGCGGAAGATTATCACAGAGGCAAAGAAAGAGGACGGCAGCCCGTTCACCACAGAAAATGTACCCGTGTTTTCAGAATATGAACTTGTTGATGTTGAAGAGTTGTTGACTGCGGAATGGCCTAAGCGAGCGACAATTCGGGGACGGGCTATTCTTGCTGTGGCGTGTCGGTTGGGTGCTTTGGATTTCTCTACAGGGGAGAAGCTTGATGTGGTGAATGTTGGTCAACGTCATTATCATCATGTTTATCCTGATGCTTTACTTAAGGAAGCGGAGATCGATAGTTTTACAGCACTGAACTGTTCTCTGATTTCAGATAAAACCAATATATCGATTGGACGAAAGGACCCGCTGACCTATATGAAGGAGCGGTATCAGTGGTCGTCGGAGGAGATAGTCAGAGAGCGGTTGCAGTCTCATATGATTCCTGTTGCTGAATTGGCCAATGGAGGCTATGAAGGCCTGTCAGAGGAGGCAAAGAGGGCTAAACTCCAAAAGGATTTTGAGGCCTTTTTAAGGAAACGTGCTGAATTAGTTATGAAGGCCGTTCAATTGCTGGTTGAGGGACGCCAACTAAGCGTTAACGAAATATGTGGAATCCTGTAAGATGAGCAGTATGAATTATGAAAACCAAAACATCGACTATAAGTCCCTGCGTTTGATCACAGGAAGATCACCGGCCTGGGATGAACTGGTCAAGGATTGTGTGGCCTTTGCCAATGCTCAGGGCGGGCGATTGGCCATCGGTATTGAAGACGGTCAGCATGAACCGCCTGCGGAACAGTCTGTACCCAGGGAACTTGTGGAACGGGTGCATAAGCGGATGAGGGAGTTGACGGTCAATGTCTCGGTAGCGGTGCAGATCTGTACTGCAAAGTCTGGGGAATACCTGGAGATTCGAGTGGTGCGTTCTCACGCCCCGGCGTCTACTACGGATGGACGGTATTATCTGCGTGTCTCTGATGAGTCCAAGCCTTTGGTGGGAGAAGAGATTCAGCGACTGCTCAATGAACGCAGTGCCCAGCCCTGGGAGACCTTGACGACGTTGCAGATTCCGCGGGATCAGGTCGATGCCGAGAAGTTGGCGATTTTTGCGGCGGGGATTCGCAGCTCGGACCGGGTCAAGGATTCGGTCAAGGAGAAGAGTGATGCAGAGCTGTTGGACCATTACCTGTTGGCTGTGGACCGCCATCTGACCAATTTGGGGGTTCTTTGTGTGGGGCGGCGTGTGGATCGCGCTCGGCTGGGGAGTTCGCCGGTGGTGCAGTTCATCAAGTATGATGATAAGGAACGCAAGGTGAATAAGCTTCTCTGGGATGAGCACGGCCTGACACCCATGGAATTGGTCGAGGCGGTATGGCGTGAGATTCCTGATTTTCGTGAACGGTACGAATTGCCGGACGGTCTGTTTCGCCAGACCCTGCCGATCTATGATGAAGTGGTGGTGCGTGAACTGTTGGTCAATGCCCTGGTTCATCGTCCCTATACTCAGCAGGGGGACATCTTTTTGAATTTGTACCCGGACCGGCTGGAACTGGTGAATCCAGGTCTGCTACCTTTGGGCGTGACACCGAAGAATATTTTGCATACCACGGTACGGCGCAATGATCATCTGGCACGGGTGTTTCATGACCTCAAGTTGATGGAACGTGAGGGTAGTGGTTTTGATAAGATCTATGAGGTGTTGTTGTCACAGGGGCGGCCTGTGCCGGCATTGAGGGAAGGGCCGGACCGTGTGGAGGTGAGCGTGCGGCGACGGGTGCTGAAACCGGAGGTGATCGACTTTCTGGCCAAGGCAGATCAGACGTTTGAATTGACTCAACGAGAGAAAATTACGCTGGGATTGCTGGCACAGCATGAGGCGTTGACGTCAAAGGAATTGGCTGAGACACTTGAATTGGCCAGTGCCGATCTGGTGTCTGTCTGGATGGGACGTTTGCAGAAGTTGAATATTGTGCAGCAGACGGGTAGGACAAAGGGGACCCGCTACTTTGTAGAACCGATGCTGCTTAAGAAGATGGATTTTTCCACTGTGACAACCCTGACCCGCATCGAGCCGTATCGTTTACGGGCTTTGATTTTGGAAGATTTGGACCGGCATCCTGACTCTGCGGTTAGCGAGATCCACCAAAGAATCGGACAGGAGATTCCTGTCAGTCAGGTTCGCCGTGCCATCAAAAGCCTGATCGATGATGAGAGCATTGTATATCAGGGTGAAAAGAGGTGGCGACGTTATCGGGTCTCTGAAAAATCAATTGGTTCATAGTTTTTCAGGGATTCTATTGCGCAAAGGTGGGTGAATCCGAGCCGAATGCGCAATAGAATCAGTCGATAGAATTCCTAATTTATTGCCAGATATGAAGTTACCTATTAACAAAAAATAACAAAAGTTAAATAAAACTTAATAAAAGTGATCAATAGACAAGTTGATATTTATGCATAGGATACGGATTCAATGACGGCTTATCCCTATTCAGAAGATACCCTAGTTCAACAGACAACGGCTGAGTACCTGGAGAAGGTTTTGGGTTGGGATTCAGTCTATGCCTACAACAATGAGACCTTTGGTTCTGATGGATTGCTGGGCAGGAAAGATGACCGTGAGGTGGTGCTGACGCGGTATCTCCGACAGAAACTGGTGGAGTTTAACCAGGGTCTGCCTGACGATGCTTATGATGATGCCGTGCGCCAGGTTGTGGAATACAGTCGGACCCAGACGCCTCTGGCTACAAATCGAGATAAGTATGCCATGATCAAGGATGGGGTGCAGGTGTCCTACCGTAATAAGCAGGGGGAGCTGAAAAAGGACCGTTTGAAGATCTTTGATTTTAAAGAGCCGACCAATAACCATTTTCTGGCAGTGCGGGAGTTTTGGGTTCAGGGTGATCTTTATCATCGCCGGGCTGATATCATTGGTTTTGTGAATGGTCTGCCTTTGCTCTTTATTGAGTGCAAGAATATTCATAAAGACCTGGAGGTGGCGTACCGGCAGAACCTGTCAGATTACAAGGATACGATCCCGCATCTATTTCACCACAATGCGGTGGTTCTGCTGGGTAATGGGGACAAGGCCAAGATTGGTTCTATTTCCAGTCGCTTTGAATATTTTCATGAATGGAAACGCCTGGCTGAAGAAGATCCTGGCGTGGTGGATATGGAGACACTGCTCAAGGGTGTCTGTGATAAGCGGAATTTCTTGGATCTGGTGGAGAACTTTATTGTCTTTGACCATTCCAGTGGGGATGAGGTCAAGATTTTGGCACGCAACCATCAGTTCTTGGGCGTGAACCGGGCGATTGAGTCGGTGAAGCAGCGAAAGTTGCGTGAGGGTAAGCTGGGGGTTTTTTGGCATACACAGGGATCGGGTAAGAGCTATTCGATGCTATTCTTTACACGGAAGATTCATAGAAAGCTGGGGGGTAATTTTACCTTCGTGATCTGCACGGATCGGGTGGATCTGGATACGCAGATTTATAAGACTTATGCAGGCTGTGGCTTGGTGGATAATGACAAAGATCCCTGCCGGGCATCCGATGGCGATGATCTGGCTTCATTATTGGCAGAGCATAAGGCATATGTGTTTACACTTGTGCAAAAGTTTCAGAAGGAGTTGAGCGAGGGAGAGAGTTATTCCCCTCGTGATGATGTGATTGTTGTTTCGGATGAAGCCCATCGTACGCAGTATGGGCTTCTGGCCCTGAATATGCGAAATGCCTTGCCCAAGGCCAGTTATATTGGATTTACTGGGACACCGCTTTTCAGCGATGATGAGATCACGAGAAAGGTTTTTGGCGAGTATGTCTCTACCTACGATTTCCAGCGAGCAGTAGAGGATAATGCCACTGTGCCTCTGTATTACGATGCCCGAGGTGAAAAGCTGGGTGTGGAGACTAAGGATCTGAATGAACGTATTGCGGAGAAGATCGGTGAGCTGGAGATCGATGATATCAATGTAGAACAGCGTTTGGATCGAGCCCTTAGGCGGGATTACCACATCATCACTGCCAAGAAGCGTCTGAATCAGGTGGCACGTGATTTTGTGGTTCATTATTCCACGGCTTGGGAGTCTGGCAAGGCGATGCTGATCTGTATTGATAAGGTCACCTGTAAACGCATGTATGATTTGGTGCAGACCTACTGGGATGACAGGATTGACGAGTTGGAGCATGAGCTTAAAGCGGTTCATGATGAACAAGACGCAGTTTATCGAAGACGACAGATTGCTTGGATGCGTGAGACACGTATGGCCTTGGTTGTCAGCGAGGAGCAGGGTGAAGTTGAGAAGTTTCGTAAGTGGGATCTTGACATCAAGCCACACCGCAGGCTGATTAAGGATGGAATTGACATCCCAAGCGAGTTGAGAGACAAACCCCAGTTTCACAATAAACAGCGAATGGACCTGGATGAAGCCTTCAAGGATCAGGATCATCCGTTTCGAGTGGCTGTAGTTTGTGCTATGTGGCTGACGGGTTTTGATGTGCCCTGTCTAGCCACGCTTTACCTAGACAAACCCCTTAAGGCCCATACATTGATGCAGGCGATTGCGAGAGCCAACCGCGTCTGCGAAGGCAAGAACAATGGTCTTGTGGTTGATTACTGTGGTATCCTCAAGAATCTGCGTAAAGCCCTGGCTACATTTGGAGGGACAGCGGATAATGGTCACGGGGGTGAAGGTGGTGACGGCGAACGAGATCCCGGAAAGCCGGACGAGGAGCTTTTGTCTGCTCTAGAAGAGGCTATCGGCTGTGTGGCAGCATTCCTTGCAGCACAGAACACGCTACTGGATGACATCATCGAAAAAACAGGATTCGAACGTAATGCTGCGATTGTGGCCGCCAAGGAAGCTGCCAACGAAAATGATGAAACGCGTAAGCGGTTTGAGATTATGTGCAGGGAAGTATTCAAGAAGTTCAAGGCCTGCTGTAATGTCAGTGGAATTAATGCTCATAGACCGAAATACAACGCGATTAACATCATTTATAAGAGTCTTCAAATGGATCGAGAGCAGGCCGATATCACCCGCATCATTCGGCAGTTACAGGGAGTCGTGGATGAATGTATCGTTATCAAGGGCGATAGTGTACACAGTCCAAGTGAGCCATTTGACATCAGCCAAATCGACTTTGAAAAGTTGCGTAAGGAGTTTGAACGCAGTCCTGCGCAGAGATCTTCCGTTCAAAACATTAAGCAAGTGGTGGAAACCAGGCTCCAACGGATGATGGAAATGAATCCTTTACGTACGGATTTCCAGAGCCATTACGAGAAGATCGTGGCAGTATACAATCAAGAAAAAGATCGATTGATCATTGAAAAGACATTTGAAGATCTTTTGAAGTTCATGCAGGATCTCGATGAAGAAGCGCATCGTGCCATGCGTGAAGAGCTGGATGAGGAGTCTCTGGCAATATTTGATTTGTTAAAAAAGCCAGATCTCAAGGCCAAGGAGATCAAACGAATCAAGAAGATTGCAGTTGAGTTGCTTCACATGCTTAAGACCAGCAAATTGAAGGTAGATCATTGGCAAGATAAAGAAGCCACACGGGACGCTGTAAGTCTCACAATAAAAGACTTTCTCTATAGTGACGAAACAGGATTACCTGTGAAAAGCTATACGGAACCAGAAGTGAATGCTAAAAGCCAAGATGTCTATCGGCATGTTTTCAGAACTTACCCTACAGTCCCATCACCTGTTTATTCCGTTGCTGGGTAATAGAGAGAGTATGCGAATGTTAATATGGGAACACATTATCGCAGTGATGAAATTCACAGAATTAGGAAAACACTGGGGTCACCCTTGACATAGCACTTAACCTGGACTTTGAACTACCTGATTTATCTTTTCCTGGACCTTTCGTAGGGACTTGTCCTGTTT
>CAZBTJ010000164.1:0-11698 GCA_964494325.1 uncultured Pirellulales bacterium | reverse complement strand
TTGTCTCCGTATTTGCAGCTAATGCTTCGACGCAGAACAAGATTTTCACCAAACAACCGTGCCTCTCTCATCAATCCGCTGATCGTCATGGTGGGGCGATCATATTCCCAGACCACTGCAGCATTGACCTCTTCAGCGGGCGTGTTGGATATTCGGCCGTGCAGACCAAATTTGTCACCGTTTTCTTCACAGGGTGTGCCCACGTTGCTTAAACCGCAGGTGGTCAAAAAGCCTGCAAAAAAACTACGTAAAAACTCGATGCCATCCTTCTCATAGAACGCTGGTGCTACAATACCTGACTTGCTTATGTAGCTGCAATTCGTGCCCTTAAATGACAATCTTGCGATATCAAGGCATCTGTCTGCAATCACGGTGAATTCCAGGCCCGACCCATTGTTAATGTCGAATGCCCTGACACCCTTGGCTTTGCCGCTCGACAGGGTATAGTCCTTGATGCCAAAGAGCTGGCTAAAATCCCCCACGTACTTGAGCATGTGCCTTTTTGTAAATGTGTTGTCCTGCATCATGATCCTTCCGAAAAGTGTTTTGGTCAATAAGGCGTTTTATATTTTACTGAATGCGTATGCTGTATAATTGATAAGGATATAGGGTCAAAGCAACATGGCCATTGATCACATGTTGGCGCTGACCAGTGACGGCATTTGTGACCCGTCCAGAGGATACCTTGATCTTGACTGTTCGTGTGCCCTTCATGGCAGTGTTTACCACTGCGAGCCATGTGCCGTGTTCTTCCGTATCTATACGACGCACCGTGATATCCGGGGCCGAGGTGGCATTCGCCACAATGGCACTTGGCAGAGCGGGCAGGGCCAGATAATGTGCATTGAAGTTGCGTACATAGGTTGGAAAGCCTCGGCCGAAGTTACTGCCCACCAGATAGCCGATCATGGTAGGGTCACCATGGGCCATGGCCAAGGCTTCTCCCATCATACAATGGGGACCTGCCCGTTCCATATCCACCACAAAGTAACCGAGAATGTTCTTGTCACTGGCATCAAACATCATGTTTTCATTCAGCGTGTAGTGACGTACAAGGGCCAGGCCACTGGGGCCTCGATAGGCGTCCAGCGTGCATGGGGATGACACGGTGTAGTTGCGATTAAAGGGGTGCGTCAGCAACACGCCTTCTGTGTCATGATAGCGTTGTGGATCATCGGCCGGGTGGTAGTGTTGGACTTCCCAATCGCCCCAGGTCAGGCTGGGGGAGGTGAGGGCCTTCAAGTAAAGATCTTGGCGGGTCACGTCATTAATGGTCAGGGGGGTAATGGGGCCGCGATTCTTGGACACATGTTGCGGCAGTGCAAGAATGGGTTGCCATAGGTCCGGCCGGTCGGTCACCAGGAGAGGATCCCACGTGTGAAAGGCCGCACCCGGTTCTCCAGGGTTGCCTGTGTAGAGAAGCAACCCGTTGTCTATACCCTGTTGCCGGAGGGTGTCGCGCATGGCCACAAGAAAGGCCTGGCGTTTCTGGCCCCACCAGTCCAGATAGGCCCTGTACTGTTGGGGATTGCTCTGCAGTGACTCTCGTGTGACATGTGGGCGTGGGTTGGTTTCCGAATTAAACCGTGACAGGGCTTGGTCTGAAAAACTTACCGGCATCTGGCCACGCGAACGAATCCATGCGCCTACAAAGGAGGCTTTGTCTTGCAGACGCACCACCGTGAGATCCAGCATCTTCTGGAAATCTGTCGTGGTTTCAGGGTCGGTGATGTCTGCGTTGGCTGATTCGACCCACGTAATGTGTGTGTACGCGTCATCGCGTGTGAGAGGACGGGCTCGACGTTGGTTGCCCAGGCCTTTGGTGCCTTTGCTGCCGGAGTATTCGTAGTAGGGCAATATATTAAAATGGTATTGCCCCATGAGGGTGACAATCTCGGCCCAAAGGTGCTTGGTCGTTGCATCGTGAAACACCCAGTCATTGCCGCCGTGCGGGCCCGAGTCCCAATGCTGGCATGCACCAAATTCCAGCAGGTCTTTGCTGAAGGTGTTCATACCCAGAAAACGCATGCGTTCGGCCTTATTTCGATACCAGTCCAGGGGCTGGGTTATGCCGGGAGAATCAGTTTTTAAATCAATGATGCCGTCGGCCATTTCCTCACGCCAGAACAGGTGGCGGGTTGGCACCCCAAGCGGAAGGGGGGCCAGGGGTTGGGATAAAGCCTTGGGATTGATCACCTCAAAGAGACGAATGCGAGCCACTGCTGCACCTTGTGACATCGGGATATTTTCAGCGGAGAATTGGGCAATCGTCACATCAAACCCATCCTCGGGTGTGAGCGGGCGTGGTTTGGCACCGCGCAACAAACCGCGTTCCGGGAACCGATCGTGTAGATAGAGCAGCAGCGACCACGTCTCCCATTGCCCTGAAAGGGGCACATCAATGGATTCGTTGAGGTTGTTGACATACTTGGGATGAAAGGCATCGCCCAGGGCAGTGCCGGTATGAAAGCCGCGAGATGTTTCATTGCCTGTGTTGATCACGATCATACTGCGGGGTGCATCTTCAGGATAGTCGACCACCAGGACATAGGGGGCCCCTGCACGCAGCCCTTTATGTTTACCCATACGAAAACTCATGAAGGCCGCCTCTCCGGGTGTGGGCGGAAGTACACGGGTATTTCGGCCCAGGATTGTCTCCAACTGACTTACGCCAGCGGGGTATTCTACCATGCCATGATTCTCTGGTGGCTGTCCACACTCGATTTCATCGACTAGGGACAGGGTGCCATAGGGGGCCATGTTTATCATGGGTCGTTTGAGGGCTTCTTCTCTTGCCTGAGCCAGTGCGGCCTGTCGCTTGGCCTCTACGCGGGCTGCTTTTGCTTGACGAGCCTGCATGGCCAGGTAGGTTTCGTCCGAGTATTCGTACACGGCAATTTCTGAGATATTGGCTCCGCTGGTCTGGCGCGTGAGACGCAGATATCGGGTGGTCACATTCAAGGGGACGGATGCCCACTTGAGATACAGGCCGCAGTCGTAGGTGGCGATCTCCTCCCATTGTCCGGGTTTGCCTACCGCAATGACCACGTCGCCCTGGCCATTGGTATCATACAGCCAGAGACTGGAAAGGTGCTTTTCCGTCTGTAAGTCTAGATGGACACTCAGGGGGAACTGTTTCCATTGCTGTGAGGCGATTTTCCAGGTGCTCTTGGGTTCACCGGCGGGGGGGGCGATGATCAACCGCTGTTCGTCCACCAGGCCGGAAGGGTCACCCAGTTTGGCTTCATTGACCAACATGTTGGGATCCAGTGCCACTCGCAGCTCCTGGGCCAGGCCAGAGATTGGAATCAGGGGAATCAACACGCACACCCATTGAAGCATATTCATGGCAGTCTTACCTCTTGTTGTCAGAATCTGAGTGGCAGGTTCTTAAATTCAGCAAACATCATGTCTTCAAACTGAAGTTTTGCAAACTTCAAGTTTTCAGTTTTTAGATGGCAGTATAAAGTATGAAAAACGCATTTTTCTGAAAACTCAAAACTGAAAACTATACACCACAGGGCTTTTTGCAAAAGTCCTGTTCAAAGACACCCTACTTTAGCCCAAAGGGCCATGGGATTCAATCTTCATAAAGGGCCAATTTCAAGAAAGCACTTGCATGAGTGAACTGTTACCCTTTACCATGAAAGAGAACATGAAGCCCACACTCAAGCTGCACGAACCCGTTGAGTTTATTATCGATTGCCTGCTGCCTCACCTGGATATTACGCCACTTGATGAAACCATTGCTATTAAGTCGGCCAGGGTGACGTTGGTCAAGGTTGATACGATTCGATCGGCTTGCGAGAGTTTGTCTGCGGTGGTTGAGTTGGTCACGGCAATACATTTGCAGCCTGCCGACTTGGCCGCCTGAATGCCATTGGGGGTATCTTCAATGACCACACAATTTTGTGGTGGTATTTCAATGCCCTGGGCAGCGTGCAGGAAGAGTTCTGGATTGGGCTTTTTGCTCTTTACATCATCGCCTGTGATGTAGACCATGGTTTTGTAAGGGATTTGTGCTGAGTTTAACACGGCTTCAGATTTCTCACGCGCACTGCTGGTGGCAATGGCCACGCGAAAATTTTTGTGTGCCAGAGCGGCGTTTATCAGCTCTATCACACCGGGAAAAGGCGGGAGAATATTTTGACTGAGGAGGTTTAAAAAATTCACATGGCGTGCCTTTGAGGCGGCACAAACCTGCTGATCCGTGAGGTCAAGACCGTGAATGACAGCCGCAGATTTGATATAGGCTTCTGCGCCACGACCCAGGCCTGCTTCAAAATCCTTACGATGGACATTCGGTGTGGTGAACATGTCAGAAAAGACCTTAATCGTGGCTTCGGCGTTGACTCTTTCGCTGTCAGCAATCACACCATCCACATCAAAGATCAGACCGTATGGGTTTGTCATGTCAAGTGCCTCATGTTTGTTTCATCTTTAATATGGCTCCACGTCACAAGGATGATTTTTTGCGACGCGGAGCCTTGTTCTATTCCTAAACCAACCCCAGTGGTTTGTTAGTTTTTGTTTGCCGTGAGGCCTGGCCATGTGTCACTTCTAAAGGGTGTCAGCGGTAAATGTTCACGGTTTTGAACATTACACACGGGATTATCTGCCCAGGCGTATCGAACTGCTACGGGATGGGTCACTTCGTCACTCCACACTTCGATTTTATCCTTGCCGGTAATAGTCGCTTGTGCCCAGATAAAGTTTTTGTCCTCTCCGGCCACGGCAAAGCCGGTGGGTTGTCTCACATCAAAGGTATCCATGCCTCCACCCACATGATCAAAGGTGACAATGAGTCGGTTCTTTTTAATACTGTGAGATTTGTAAATCGGACTTCGATACACCAGGTCGTGGCCATAGTCTTTTGCAAGGGCCCATCTTGCCAATCGTTTGGCCACATCTTGTTTGTTCCGGGGGTGGATGTTGTGCGCTTCGCCCAAGTCTGTGATAACGGCCTCGCCAGTATTGGGCAGTTTGCTCATGGTCTGGGTTTGTGCTTCTCGCAGTTCCGCCCAGTCACTCTCGGTAGGGTCGGGTTTTTCATCACGAAAGTCAGCCAACTGAACCCAATAAAAAGGGAAGTTTCCCTGTTGCCATTCGTCACGCCAGTTTTGTATCATCAGTGGGAAGAGATGGCGATACTGATAGGCGCGGCCGGCATTGGATTCGCCCTGATACCATATGGCACCTCGGATGCCGTAGCCAATGACGGGATGAAGCACACCGCAGTAGAGGTTGGCTGGGCGGTTGTTTCCGGCCAACTGATTACGCGGTGTACGGGGACGGGAGGGGAGAGGTTTACCCTCTTTTTTCAATCTTTGGGCAGCCCTTTCCCAGTCAGTCATCTTTTCCTTGTGCTTCGCCTTGATTGCCTCAAAATCGTAGGTTGATTCAGTCTCTTCCCAGCGTGCCATGAGAGGTTTGAGCAATTCATCAGCCTCCATGATGTCCCGCCGAACCCAGGCTTCGGCAGCAGAGCCGCCCCAGGCATTGTCGATCAGGCCAATGGGCACACCGAGGATCTGATGGAGGAGACGGCCGTAGAAATATCCAACGGCTGAAAAGCTGCGTGCTACTTCGGGTGTACAGACATCCCACTTGCCTTTGAAGGTCCATTCCGGTGTTTGTGATGCGATCTGGGGGACACTGATCAAACGAATATTGGGGTAGTTTGCGGTGGCCAGTTCCAAATCAGAGTCATTGGCGCTGCCCACGGCAAAGGCCATGTTTGACTGGCCAGAGCACAGCCAGACTTCGCCGACCAGGACATCTTTGTAGGTGACAGTATTGTGGCCCTTCACTGTGAGTGTGTGTGGGCCGCCTGCCTGCAAGCTGCCCAATGCGGCACGCCAATGGCCGTTCGCTTGTGTCGTGGCTTCTCCTGTCAAGCCACAGATGCTGACAGTGACGGTCTCACAAGGATCCGCCATGCCCCAGATAACCACAGGTTCTTCTCGTTGTAAAACCATGTGATCGCCAAAAATGGCCGGAAGTTTCACATCAGCAGACACAGGCAGTGTCATTAGCAGCAAAAAAAAGAGGGGTGCTGCAAGTTTGAGGCGTTTTACGGGATGCGTGTGAACCATGAGTCGCTCCTTTTTATAGCTGTTTTTCATTGATAAGATACGATCATGTCATCATAACAAGGTCGTTAATCACGTCAAGGCACACTCCAGGGTTATTTTACGTTCAGTCAACTTTTGTTGAATCAGTGTTACATATCTGTACCAAACCCTGGAGTACGGGCAGTGAGCATGTCTACTTGAGAAATCTACGTGTGCCATAATCCTTTCCTGCTGCGATTCCTGTTTTCGCTTCGAAGGCTCCTGGTTCTACGGCCAGTGCATAACTCCGTTTCGAAGAAGCTAACGGATCGTAAAACCTTATAAAAAAATACGTTCGATAACTATTGCAGAATCATTGTTGGAACGGTTGTTTTCCTTTCTAAACCTCCTGTCTTGTGTGAAAAAGTCGTTTATTTTACACAGGACCCTGTGGAAATTTTTGTGCCATTGTGCCGAAGACCAAGGTATGACCGTGCAAAGTTTGTGCGGGGATGACTTTTTGTGTTGCTGTTGTCAGGCGAAGAAGCCGCATTTATGACATCAAAATCAGGGCATTCGATTTGAATTATCAATTGAGGAGTTTTCTTATGCAGTCAATGTCAAAGCGTTGTGTGTTTTTTGCTTTGTGGGTCGTTTCGTTTTGTTCCTTTTCCGCCTTGGCAATCATTGAACCGCATGGCGGTATGATGCGATATCCGGATGTCAGTGCCACACATATCACGTTTGTGTATGCCGATGATATTTGGATTGTGCCCCGATCTGGCGGCGTGGCATCGCCTCTGGCTAGTCCATCAGGCGGCGAATTGTTTCCTCGGTTTAGTGCGGATGGACGCACGATTGCCTTTAATGGCAATTATGACGGCAACACCGACATCTATACGGTGCCCGTCGAAGGGGGGATTCCACATCGTGTCACCTATCATTCCAGTGGAGAACGGCTGTGTGACTGGACGTTTGACAATCAGTGTGTCTTTGCCATGAGTGGATTGGGCGGCATGGGACGTCAGGCCCAGTTGTTTACAGTGCCGCAAGCGGGTGGCCTGCCTGAAAAGCTGGCTGTACCGTATGGGGGGTATGGTACCATCTCTGGCGATGGTCAATGGTTGGCTTACACACCTCGCAATCGTGACTTCAGGACCTGGAAACGTTATCGTGGTGGTTGGGCCTCCGACCTCTGGCTCTTTCACCTGAAAAACAATACGTCCAAGCAGGTCACTGACTGGGAAGGTACTGACACGATGCCCATGTGGCAGGGCAACACCTTGTATTACCTGTCTGATGCTGGCCAAAGCCATCGGCTTAATATCTGGTCGTATGATCTGATCTCAAATCAACATACGCAGATTACACATTTCAAAGCATATGATGTGAAATGGCCGTCCAACGGTCCTGGCCCTGATGGCCAGGGTGAGATTGTTTTTGAATATAATACACGGCTCTATCTGCTGAATCTGGGGACAAAACAGACCACACCTGTGAATATTTCCATCCCTGGCGCCCGTCCCACACTTCGGCCGATTCACAAGACAGTCAACAACAGCGTCTCGTCCTGGTACGTCTCCCCCAATGCCAAACGTGTGTTGGTTCAGAGTCGAGGTGATATCTGGTCTTTGCCTGCCAAACATGGTACACCCAGGAACATGACACGGTCCAGTGGTGTTGCAGAACGTGAACCCTCCTGGAGTCCAGATGGTAAATGGATCACCTATCTTTCAGATGAATCCGGAGAAAATGAGCTCGTACTTCAATCCACCCGAGCCCAGTCCAAGCCGGAAACTGTGACGTCGGTGGGTATTGGGTATTGGTATCAGCCCATCTGGTCACCTGATTCCAAGTGGATGGTGCTTGTGGATCATGAAACCAAATTCTACCTGTTCAACGTGGCAAATCGCACGCTCAAAGAATTTGACAAGGTGAACATCAGTGGTTGGGGGTCCGGCGCCCCCTTGACGTTTTCGTGGTCATCGGATTCGGCCTGGTTGACCTATGCCAAGTCGAGCCTGGACAGTATGGATGTCATCATGCTGTATCATGTGAAAGAGGATAAGACCTATCACGTGACCCGCGGTATGTTCAATGATTCTCTACCCACCTTTGATCGGAAAGGTGATTTTCTGTACTTCGTGAGTCAGCGTGACATTATGCAGCCCACGTCATCCGATATGGGCCTGACCTTTGTGTACAAGGACACCGGATTGTTGCACGCCATTCCGCTTCGGACTGATGTGGTCAATCCCTTCAGGGCCAAGAGCGATGAAGAAGAAGCCATTGAAGAGGAGTCAGACGAGGACGAAGGCGAGGACGAAGGCGAGGAAGAACAGGGCAAGGCAGACGTCAATGAGGCCCCCTGTTGTGACCCAAATACCTCCCACGAGTGTTCAGAGCCTAATGACGTGACATCGAAGGAAACAAAAGAGGATTCAAAGAAGAAGGCCGCAGAGGCTAAGAAAAAAGAGGACGAAGTCAAGCCCATCAAGATTGATCTGACCCATATGGAACAGCGGGCCTTCAGGTTACCTGTGGCCCGAGGTCGGTTCAGCTATTTGGAAGTGAACGACAAGGGCCAGGTTGTGTATCAGCGGCGAGGTGACGATGGTTTTCAGCTGCAGCTCTTTGATCCCCAGGATGAAAAGAAGGAAGAGAAAACCATCCTGAAAAACGCCTCTGTGGTACAGATGACAGCCGATGGCAAAAAGCTATTGGTTCGAAGCGGTGGTCGTGTCGGATTGATTGAGACCAAGGCTGGCCAGAAGCTGGATAGTGCCGTGGTGACGGCCCCCATGAATGTGGTGATTCAACCCCGCGAAGAATGGCGACAGATCTTTTTGGATGCTTGGCGATTCATGCGGGATTACTTCTATGATCCCGGTCTGCATCAAGTTGATTGGCCTGCCGTGCGCAAACAGTACAGCGCCATGTTGGATGACTGTGTGTCACGTCGTGATCTGGGGTATGTCATCTCAGAGATGATCAGTGAAATCAATGCCGGGCATACCTATTACAGAGGGGGCGACCTGGACTCTGGTCCACGCCGATCCACAGGGTATTTGGGTGTCGATTTCAAATTGGATCAAGGCTACTATTGTGTGAGTCAGGTCTATGAAGGCGGTGTGTGGGATACGGATGCCCGTTCCATTCTACACGACATGACACTGGAAGAACGTGAGCAATTTAAATATATCTTTTCTGTCAATGGTATGCCTGTGGATACGGACAAGGCGCCGTGGGCTGCCTTTGAAGGGCTGGCTGGCCAGACCGTGACATTGAAGGTTGGGGCTGAACCCGATTTGGACAAGGCTATCGACGTGGTCGTCAAACTGATGGGGTCTGAGAGTGGGCTTCGTTACCGTCATTGGGTGGAGCACAACCGGGCGTATGTGGACAAGGCCTCGGATGGACGCGTGGGGTACATTCACGTGCCTGACACGGGTGGTCGAGGTCAGCGTGAATTATTCCGTCAGTTTTACGGTCAGATGAATAAAGAGGCGATGATCATTGATGAACGCTGGAATGGGGGCGGCAACATTGCGGATCGTTTTGTTGAGTTGCTCAATCGCCCCATCTACCTGCACATCTTTGAACGGTACGAAAACGATTGGCGTGTGCCCACATTCAGTCATCAGGGTCCCAAGTGTATGCTCATCAATGGCGAATCCGGTTCGGGCGGTGATATCTTTCCGTATCTGTTTAGAAAAGCCGGTCTGGGTAAGCTCATTGGTATGCGAACCTGGGGCGGTGTGATCGGTATTGCCAGGAATCCAAGCTTCATTGATGGCGGCTCCATCACTGTGCCCTTTATCACTTTCTATGAAACAGATGGGACGCTCACCATGGAAGGCCATGGCGTGGATCCAGACATCAAGGTCATTGACGACCCAGCCCTTATGCTGGATGGCAGTGATCCACAACTCGATGCAGGCATTCAACAGATGCTGGATGAAATCAAAGAGCACCCCTATGTTCCAGCACAACGGCCCGCATATCCTGATCGTAAGGGCATGGGCATTCAGGAAGAGAATAAATAAAAATGCGATTGAAGGGTTACCCATTGGGGTGACCCTTCAATCGCCTTGTACATCCGGACCTATTTATTTGTGGGTAAGCACATCAGCAAGAACGCGTTTTATTGACTTTTACTAAAATTGACTTAGATCCGTGGAGGTATATCACGATGCTTGACCCCGAACCGATGTCAAAAACTGGTTATGAAAAACTGAGGGCGGAATTAACCCACCTTCAGAAAGAGGAATTACCTGAAGTCCAGAAAGTGGTTGCCGAAGCACGCGAAGAGGGCGATCTAAAGGAAAACGGTGCGTATATTTATGGACGTCAGCGCCAAGGCCATATCGTAGGACGGATCAGTGAATTAAAGGGGAAATTGAACCGGGCAGATATTATCGACTGCACAAAGGTTGAGTGCAGTCGGGCTGTGTTTGGTACTGTGGTGTCTCTGGTCGATTTGGATACTGAGGAGAAGGTCACCTATCAGTTGCTGGGTCCGGATGATGCTGATTTTAGTACGGGAAGTATTTCAATTCACTCCCCGATTGGGCGTGCGATTCTTGGCCATTTAATAGGGGACAAGCTGACAGTCACAGTGCCTCGCGGTGACCGCCATCTTGAGGTCGTTGACATCACCAAGTCCGAAATTGCCTAGGAGTGTGTTGGAGAACCCGGCGTTAAGGCCCGAGAGCGAGCCATTTTAATCTCTGGCAAGGACGGCGAAGCAGCCTATGTTGGTTTTATAGGCGATACAGCCGGACGCAGTCCAGAGATAAAAAGGGCCGCTCGAAGCCAGTCCGGTTCTCCGACAGGCTCCTAGAACCGATTTTAACACTGATTCTGGATGACGTGTTTGGTGAAAGATGTGTGTGCATCATTAATCCTTCACATGCACTGCTTATTGACTCAGGGCCTGTGAGCATTTTATTGCCTTAAGAAAACCATGTCCTTTGGGCATGGATTTTTATTTTAGCGCATTTGATCTCTTAAGCGTCTCAACAGTCAAATCCAAATAGAACCCAGTGGCATTGTGAGCGGACACAATTTGTGGAATGCCATTCTTGGTATCAATGCTGTGATGATGCGTGTGACCGGCCAATACAGTGAGCAGGTTGGGTGCGTCAAATACGGCCTCGTGAAATTTCATTGTTACCTTGGTATGACCGCCTTTACGCCACTTTTCTCGTCTTTCAATTTTGAAGTTTCTGTCCGATCTTTCACCCCAGTTCGGATGGCCACATCCAAACCCCATGGATCGACCCGGCATATAGAGAGGAATGTGCATGAGTAGTATGAACGGCATATCGCTTTGGGTTTGCTCTCGGAAGAAGGCGAGTTGTTCAGGTAAGATTTCGTAGGTTGAATTATCGATACAAACAAAACGTACGCCATTAATATCGTAGGCTGCGTAGAGTGGACTGTTGCCCTGATACATCGGTTTAAGGCGTTTCTCCGACCAGGTTTTGCGAAGTTGTTGCGAGCTTCCTTGCATGCCTTCATAGTGCCAATCGTGGTTCCCGGCCACGTAGGCAAAGGGAATCCCTGTGTTGTTCAGTTTCTTCAAAGCCCACTCAACAGCGGCTTCTGACGGAAAACTAAAGATATCACCCGTCAGTGCTAGA
>CAZBTJ010000163.1:0-11903 GCA_964494325.1 uncultured Pirellulales bacterium | reverse complement strand
CGAAACGACGACAAAGGAGCCTGCATTTGCGGCCTCCGGCCTCCTATCGACAAAGTTCGCGACAAAGAAAAGGGATGACAAACATGCTTAAGTTAGTGCCATCCGGGGACTGACCCGGTGCCCCCCCCGAAAACAACATGACCTTTCCAAATATCTTATAATCGCCTATTAACGCTCTGTCAAGTCCAGTTAGTATGAAACAAAGATCTGAAGGCCGAAAGCATCAGAGACTCTGCACCAGGGGGTACTCGCTACGCTCCCGGTAAGGGGTAAGCGGCAAGTGAAAAGAAAGAGAAAGTAAGAAGGTAGGAAAGTAAGACGTTAAGCAATGGCTCTGCCTTAAAACAGGTCGTCATTGCGAGGAGGCACAACGTGGCAATCTTCCATTGTTAATGACTCGTCCGCCCTCGCAAAGCTGCGCACAATATATCGATAAAATGCAAGAATTAAACCCCAACCCCTATTCTCTACTAATTATTGACTATTGATACGTGGACTACACGGACAATTAAGTTTTAAGACCCTAGTCTTTCCCTAATTGGCTCCCGTCGTATCGATCGCCTTTCTGCTATTCGAACGCACGCCGGGCATCCCCAGAGGATCCGCTTGCTTCATGTTTTAGGAAATTGCCTGTGGAAAGTCTCTAAAGTAATAAAGACAGGTCTGACCCGAATGGCACCGACAATCGGCACCACACCTCAACTCCCACAACAATCTAATCCCTCACAAAACTACAGTACACTATTTACTAACTCAATGATTTGTAGGATACTACCTCAATAGGATATTAACTTTAATTATATGGAGAAATTATATGATGTCCACTCGATCACCACTAAAGATGTCCATATTGTTCTTGTTGGCCGTGACAATGAGCTGTGCGGGATGTGCGAGCCTTTTTAGTGGGACAGGCAATGTGACGAAGCCCGCACCGTTTTTGCCCATTCCCAATCAAGCTCAATTGAATTGGCATCAGGCTGAGTATATTATGTTTGCCCATTTTGGCATGAAGACGTTCTATTCCAACTCGGATCACATGGGTTATGGTCAGGAAGATCCCAATAAATTCTTGCCTGCCAAGTTTGATGCCAAACAATGGGTCGATGCTGCCAAAGCCGGTGGATTCAAGGGGATTGTGCTGACAACGAAGCACCATGATGGTTTTTGTAATTGGCAGACGGATACCACGGACCATTGCGTCAAGTCATCGTTATGGAAAGATGGCAAAGGTGACATCGTCGGAGAACTGATTGAGGCATGTCGCAAAGGCGGCGTTTATTTTGGTATCTATGTCTCTATCATTGATAAACACTTCGAACATGCCGGATCTGATAAGCATGCCAATTATGGCGAGTATTACTACGACCAACTCAAGGAACTCAGTACGAAGTACGGTCCTGTGAATGAATATTGGTTCGATGGTTATAAGGCAGATAAACTAAAACTTGATTACGAGAAAATAACAGACCTTATCCGTGACACACAACCGAATGCGGTGGTCTACGAATCAGGAACCATGGCGAAATATCTGCCTGACCGTTGTCTGGCATGGCCGGGTAGTCACGGGGGACTTAAACCGGACCAGGACTACCGAAAAGAAATAGACGGTGTATTACGCTGGTATCCATCAGAACCATCTCTTATTTTGCAGGGCAACTGGTTTCACAACAAAAAACCAGTTCTTGCCTTAAATCATATACAGAATTACTATCTCACCTCCGTTGGGTATGGTGTGACACCGCTTATGAATGTGTCACCTAATGATGATGGCCTTATAGACGAAGATACGGTCGTGCGGCTGACGGAATTCAAAGCGTGGGTGACTAAACTCCATGCCAATGATCTGGCTCGTGCCAGGCAGGTTAAAGTGACATCTGACAGTGTCCGTGGAACGGCCCGAAGATTCTCGCCTAAAAAAGTGATAGACGGCAAGTACGAAACCTACTATGCCACAGATGATGGTGTCAAGGATGCCACCATTGAGATCGACTTAGGATCGGTCCAGGAGATTGACGGATTTATTGTGCAGGAATATATTCCTCTGGGGCAACGTGTGGATGGATACACCATTGAGTGCCGTGTTGACGGCAAGTGGGTTGAGGTGTTTTCCGGCAAGAAGATCGGTTACAAGCGTATTATTCTTGAAGGCAGAGCGTCTGCCGCCGACGTTCAATTCCCGGCCACCGATGGAGTTCGTCTGAAAATCAGACAGGCCCTGGCCTGTCCGCTAATCAGTACCTTCCAGGTCGTAGGGGACATGGAGTAGATTATTGTCGCATGGCTTCCAAGCAGTTCTATTCTGTTTGGAAGTCATTCAAGTGCGTTTTGTTGTTTTCTTTGACTTCGTAATCGATGAGGTCGCGTACCAGTTGCTGTTCGTGTAGGTATTGTTCGGTGGTGAAGTGGCCACCGAAGTGGGCGACTCGGAGCCAGACAAGGTAGCTGGTGAGGGATTTTTAAGGGACACTGACTAATAAAGATTTATGGAAAATGACTTTCGCAAAATGCGCATCCAGTGTGTTGAGATAAACCACAATTCGTAACATCACTGCAAAATGAGGAACATATCAGCTAATCGATCGACGCGCACGATGATAATGTCTCAAGAATGGACTGTCGAATTAGACGTCATCTGGGGAGAATAAATGCGTCGTATGAAACTGAAGAAACTCAGGCTATCTTTACCGCTAAAAATCCACTGCAGTACAGCGTTGCTCTCGGAGTGACAGATGGATGCTCTCCAATTGGACAATCGGATGCTTGCGGTGAGTATAAAAACCTTGATCACGCAGACGAGTAAGGTGCTCACGAATGAATCCTTTACTGCCAATCACTAGACCATCTACCCCTTAAAACTCGCGATACGGCCATACACATGATACGCAGCAGTCTCACCACCCACCTTGATTCTTGCCATACGTGCCATAAGTCCAACTCCTTATTAATTGTGTACAAAATACCGACAAGGACTTTATCGCCCTGAACCCTGGCAGTTCTCCACTCCTTTAATTCATCCTAAACAATGTCACAGATCACAACCTGTACCCTTTATAAGACCTCCTCTAAACACATTGTACCACTAAGTCATTAAGCCACTAAGAACTAACAAGCAAAACCTAAAAACGAATTTCACTGGAAGAACTGGAAGGCAGCTGCGGAATCGTGACGTTTTGATTTTGCGTAAGATCGCCGTCAATGCACGCTACGCGTGCCTCTGCTAAAAGCAGATCGTCCTGCGTCGGTCACTGCTCTTCAAGCGAGCTTGACCATAGTGACCTCCTGGTTCTTGGATGACGGCTTGGACTGCTATTGAATAGGGCCTTTTCATTTGGACGTTATTTGGGTGGAAAGTTTTGTTTGAGTTGGCATTGCCTTTTCGAATGGATTGCCTCAAATGGCGTGACATATCAACAAACAAACCGACCCCCTAGTAAGTACATACCGAAAAACTGTTACGAATTACGGAATGACCTCTTTTAATTTTTCTTTCAAAATCATTCTTGGAGCCGTGGCCCGCTGACTTAAAGGTGGGCTGTGCAGCATGCTTGAGAATACTGGCAATATCTTGGTCCAATTTAACTGGCTTGTTCATATCTTCAAAGAGCATCGGAGGATTCTGAACGAGATTGACTCTGTAGAGCTCAAATTCAAACAGCTTTTTTGGCATTGGTGTCCCTCCGAGACTTCATGCTTGTTAGTCTTTTGTCAAAATAATAATCCGTTGGTTCACTCTAGTAATTCCCCCTTGAAGGCCTTGTCGAGTATGGAGGGTAACAGAGCATTGAGTTCCGTGGTTGACCTGGTCTGTTGGTTTATTAATTCCTCGACCTTTCCGTATAATGAATCAAACCAAAGCTGTTTATCGTATGGAGGCACAGATACCATAATAGACTGAAGCGACTTTTGTCCAAGTGTTCGGTTACGATCGGCACTGCCCGGAGATGCTTGGCCTATTGCAGCAAGCCCTTGTCTTGATAGCAAATAAAAACACACAAAAACAGATGTCACTTTGCCTGAAGTAGGTAAGCAAGTCAGATAACGGTGTGAACCTACACGTTTATCATCACTTGGGCCAGCAGTGGCAACAGCGCCTTCCCACGCCTTGATGTTGCTGATGACAATATCACCAGTGCGAATTTGAAACAGTTTCTGCCATGTCAGTTCACTTCCACGTAGAGTAGGCTTGTGAAATGTTCCTTTTCCAAATGAGCGTACACCCAGCTCGGCGTATTGTTGTTCAATATTTATAGGTACTGGGCGTCGAGTAAGAGGAGCAACCTCTGACATAGGCAGTTGCTTCGCACCATCGATAATCTGACTGAACGTAGCCTGAAGCATTGCCTTGTTATTATTTACAACATCATGTCTGAGTTTCTTGACCTCTTCAATCTTATTGGCAAGCTGTTCGATTTTGGCCACGATCCGTCGTTGCTCGAATAAGGGTGGGAGGGGGATTGGTAGACTATAGAACTGATCCTCCTTAAGACGTACACGGTTGGTCGTGCCTTCGCTGGCCTTCCTGCAAGCATCGACAAATGTGGCTGTTTTGCTGAGCCAGCCCAGGTAGTCAAAACTCATACTTTTAGGATTACAGTCAAATACAGGGAAGTCGTTACTGACCACAGCTCCATCAAGTTCTGCAGGAATCAGGCCAAATGCACCGTTGCGAGCGTCAATGCGGGAGAGTATGAATTGATTCATTCGTACTCTAAGTTTTCTACTACCTGCAATTTCAGAGCCCGATACCAGACGCCTCAATGTTACACCTTTTCCCCATAGTTTTACTGTCACTTCCTTGTATTCCTGAGTTGGATCAATTTGAATCCAGTCGTTCGAGCGAACAAGCACTTCCCCAAGTGGCACCACCGGCCATTTTGCTTTTGCAGTCATTACTCCTCCCCTCCCTGAGTCTCGCGCAACTGCTCTTCCAGAAACGCCTTGATTTGTTTTTCCTCTGGCAACTCAAGCTGGTACTTGGACACAAAGAGTTGATTGTCCATGCCGGCCAAGGCATACTGGACCAGGGGGTGATTTTTGTCTGTGCAGAGCAGGATACCCACGGGCGGGTTGTCTGCCGAGGTCATCTCATTTTCACGATACCAGTTGACATAGGTATTGAGCTGGCCCAGGTGTTCGTGGGTGAAGGTCGCGATCTTGAGTTCAATAAGCACGTGACATTTGAGGATACGGTGGTAAAAGACGAGATCTACGAAGAAGTACTCGCCACCGATGAGAATGCGACGCTGGCGAGCCTCAAAGCAGAAGCCACGGCCCAACTCCAAGAGGAATGCCTGGAGTTTGTCAAGCAGGGCCAGTTCCAGGTTGGATTCGTGCATGACTTCCTGGGATTTGACGCCCAGGAATTCGAATATATAGGGATCGCGGATGATCAGGTCGGCGGTGTCTGCCTCAGCCAGGGATTGGGTGAGGTGCGAGAGTTTCTTTTTATCCAGGGACAGGCCAGAGCGTTCATAGTAGAGACTGCCGATCTGGCGTTTCAATTCCCGGACCGACCAAGTGCCCTTGATGCATTCAATCTCATAAAAGGCCCGCTTGAGAGAATCATCAATCTTGATGAGTTCCAGAAAATGAGTAAAGGAGAGACTGGTCAGCAGCTTTTCGGCTGCCATGGCCGGAGACGCGGATGGTACGGGCCTGGCTGCTGGCTCGATAAGAGGTAATTTGGAAATCAATGATTTCCGGATGGGCACGAGTCTGGATTCGGAAATCAGCGATTTCCGAATCTGGGGATAGACAAGATAGAACTGACGACACAGTCGCAAGTAACGCTCTGTATAGCATTTGTGCAGGGCCGGTTCGAGTGCCAGGGCTAAATTGGCAAGTAAGGCATCCCCGTATTCGGCACGGTCTTCGCCATGCTGCTCAAATTCCTGGATGTGCCATCCTATGAGCCAGTTGCGTGTGGTCAGACAGACATTAACGGCCTTGACTGCTTGACTGGCCAGTTCCTGGTGGATCTCCTTGATCGTGCCAACGAGGTGTTGGAATTTCATGGCTTCCGCTCCAGATCTGCTTGGATCTCTTTAATGATCTCAATGATGCGTTGTTCCTTTTCAAGAATGTCTGCTGCTAGTTGTTCCGGGGGCCGATGTTCCAAGGCCTCGGCAGCATTAGGATTCTTGATGTCCAGGTTAGCAGAGATCAGAGTGCCGTCATTGTTGTATTGCAGGATATCAGCCACTGGGACCTTCCAGGCGTGGTCATTTTTAGCGCGGCGTTTCTTTTTAAACCAGGTTATGCCGTCTGTGAATTCAGTGAACTGTATGGGTTTGGTCTTGGTGTAGTTCTTGCGTCCCTCGGGCAAGGGAAGTTCATAATACCAGACCTGCTTGGTAGGACCGGAACGGTCAAAGAATAGCAAGTTGGTGGGAATCAAAGTATAGGGCGAGAACACACCATTGGGCAGACGCACAACGGTGTGCAGGTTGAAGTTCTTAAGCAGGCGTTCTTTGATGCGTGCGCACATACCGTCACCGAACAGGGTACCGTTGGGCACGACCACGGCTGCACGTCCGGGCTTGCCATTGTTCTTTTCTGGCCGTCTGAGCCTGCGCATGATCAGTTGCAGGAACAGCAGTGCAGTCTCAGAGGTCTGCATGTCCGCTGGGAAGTTGTTCTTGATGGAGGATTCTTCTTCACCGCCAAAGGGCGGATTGGTGATGATCACATCCACGCGGTCCCGGTCGCCGATCTCCGTGACCTTCACGGCCAGCGAGTTATCGTATACGATGTCCGGGTACTCAAGACCATGCAGGAGGAGGTTCATCTCGCAGAGCATAAAGGGCAATGATTTGGCTTCCTGGCCATGGATGGAACTGCGTTGCAGGATCTTTCGGGCTTCAACGGTCTTACACTGCTGGTGCAGATGGGTGAAGGTCTCGACCAGGAAACCGCCCGTACCGCAGGCGGGGTCAAGCACAGTCTCATCCAATTTGGGATCGGTCACAGCCACCATGAATTGAACTACTGACCTGGGTGTATAGAATTCACCGGAGTCGCCGGCTGCGTCCCGCATCTCACGCAACATGGATTCGTATAAATGGCCCAGGGTATGGATTTCTTCAGAGGAGTTGAAGTGGATGCCATTGACCTTGTTGATCACATCACGCAACAGATACCCGGATTCCATGCGATTGACGATACCACGGAAGACACTGGCAATCACTTCCTGACGGCCCCGTGCATCTGGAGATTGAAGGGTCCGCAGGTATGCGAACAAGCCCGGACCTTGAGTGCCGTCAGGACGCATGGCCTTTTCGTAGTTGATGAAGTCTTTGAGCTCGGGGCCGGTAATGCCCTCTTCTCGTGCAGCCCAGTCACGCCAACGATAAGGTGTTTCAATGACCGGACGGTAGCGCTTGCCTGCCAAGGCCGTTTCTTGCTCATGGAGCTGTTCCATGTCGTCCAGGAATTTGAGAAACATGATCCAGGTGAGCATGGGCAGACGGTCCAGGTCCCCGTTGAGGCCCTTGTCTTTACGCATGATGTCACGGGCAGACTTGATCAGGGCGCCGAGTTGTTGGGAGGTAGTCTGGGGTGACTGTTTCTTGGTGGTTCGTTTTTTTACCATAGTCCCTTATGTATTTCCTAAGCCGCGTACAGGGCTGTCTGAAGGGAAGCCACGGCCTCTTTTAATTGCTCGGTACTGCCGAAGCAGGCAATGATCTCTCCCACATTACCATGTTCCGAAATGGAAGGAATCTTCAACACGGACGGGATCTCAAATTGAGCCAGACCGTGTTCTGCATATTTGTCCAATAGTTCATTCATGATGGCCCTGGCTTCCGGGCCGTATTGATCGAAGAAATCCTTTTTGTCTTTCTTTAATCGATCGGTACGTTCGCGACGTGTACGAAGTGGGGCATTGTACGTGATGTGACAGAGCAAGTCAAAGGGATCAGCATCGGGATGCCCGGTTTGCTCGGCCAACTGATCAAAATAAATGCCTCGATCCACCAGATTCTGGATGATTTCATGACGTTGCTCTGCATCGATCCATTGGGTTCGTAAGGAGGCGGCTGTGGGATAGAGAGTGCGCAAGGTATTGGCAGTATAATCAGTGTACTTCACAACGCGCAATTGTTTGCCGTCTGCGTCAAGTTCATAGACCAGATCTGCGATGACCTCGACCGAGCCCCCATCTGCATAAAATTTTTGTGAATCTGCTTTCTGATCGTCCAGGTAGAATCGCTTGGGGTCTGCAATGGGCAATTCGCCCTTAGATTCAGGCTGATCTTCGCAATGCAGGGTCGTACTCTCAATAATCTGCCCTTCATCATCGATTTTGACTTCACTCAACAGGGCTGGCTCTCCATCGAACTCAGGATCTGCAAAGTGACGCGTAGCAGAGCCCGTGTAGTCCAGGATATTGAAGAAGTATTTGCCGTAGTCGTCTCTTACACGAGTACCGCGACCAATGATCTGCTTGAATTCAGTCATGGAGCCGATCACCCGGACCAAGGCGACATTTTTGACCATGGGGGCATCCACACCTGTGGTGAGCAGTTTAGAGGTTGTGAGAATAACAGGTTCAATGGTCTCCAATTCCTGAAAACGGCTCAGGTGGCCCTTGCCGATATCCTTCTCGTCAGAGGTGACACGACAGATGTAGTTGGGATACGGTATTGTCATGTCTGCATTGAGACGGGCCAATTCATGCTTCATAACCAGGGCGTGTTCCTGATCCACACAAAAGACCAATGTCTTGGCAAAACGATCTGTACGCTTGAGGTGATCCGTCAAGTGCCGAGCAATGGCCTTGGTACGTGCCAGAAGCGCTACTGCATGCTCGAAATCCTTGGTTTGGTATTCTTCGTCGGGAATCTCGCGACCGAAGCGATCCAACTCACCCTTGGAAGGACGCCAGCCGGCGGCGTCTGCAGTGGTGATGACTCGGTGAACACGATATGGGGCCAGGAATCCATCATCAATGCCCTCTCTCAGTGAATAGGTGTACAAGGGATTGCCGAAGTATTCGTAGGTGTCCCTGTTGTCGTCTCTCAGTGGAGTTGCTGTCATACCGAATTGGACAGCAGGTTTGAAGTAATCAAGGATCTCACGCCAGTTGCTATCACTATTGGCCGATCCACGATGACATTCATCTATCACAATAAGATCAAAGAAATCAGAACCGAATTCTTTGTAAAGGCCGGGTCTGCGTTCATCACGGGCAATGGATTGGTAAAGGGCGAAATACATCTCTCGACTCTTAACCACCTCGCCGTTTTCGATCTTGTGACGGGCGTCGCCAAACGGCGTGAAAGTCTTATCCTTGGGATCATCCACCAAAATACTACGGTCTGCAAGAAAGAGGATCTTGGGACGTCTGTGTTCGCCTGTTCGATTCCATCGACTCGACCAGAGCTTCCAGCATATCTGAAAGGCAGCCAGAGTCTTGCCTGTCCCGGTTGCCATGGTCAAGAGGATACGAGACTTACCCTGGAGTATGGCTTGAACCGTTCGATTAATAGCGATTTCTTGATAATATCGCGGTGTCTTGCCAGCCAAATTGTAAAATGGTGTCAAAAGGCGTTCTGTTTGATCTTTGGCAAGCTGCTGATTGGCCTCCAGTCTCTGCCAAAGTTCCGCTGGGCTGGGAAATGAATCAATACTACGTTCCTGACCTGTGATGTAGTCAAACTCGACAATACCCATACCATTCGTGGAATAGGCGAATTTGAGCCCCAGTGTTTCGGCATAGTCTTTCGCTTGTTGCAATCCTGAGTCAGGCAATCTATAGGACGCCTTGGCCTCAACCACGGCAATCGTGAAATCTCGAGTATAACGCAACAAGTAGTCTGCACGCTTCTGCTTGCCCCGACGTGGCTTTCCACCCACAACAATAATTCTGCCATCTGTGAAGGTCCGCTGTTCGGTAAAGGAATGAGGTTCGCTGTCCCAACCAGAGTCAATCAGCTTGGGCGTCACATATTGCCGACATGTATCAGCTTCGTTCATTGATCCCTCCAGCAGAATATACCGGGAAATTTAAAGGAAATTTAACAGTGTCCAGTACCCTTTTCAGAATCATTCTCATTCCTCTTTTTCCAAATCGCCAACTTTTAAAATCCAAAAGCCCATTTATTTCCGCTACAAAAACCCACAGCCAAGCTGGCCGTGGTTGCTTCGCTCCAGTTTTTAGCTATTCGTTGCCAACAACCAACAAATAGCAACCAGCAACCAGTAACTCAGCAGTCAGCCACCAGGAATTTCGCTTCGCTTTGCCTAACACTTAAAACCTGAGCCCGCCGACGAAAAAACTAATCCTACCCCCTACATCCCACACGGACAAGTAGGAAACCTTTATTTTAAAAGGATTTAAAGCCGTTTTGCTCACGAAAGACTAGGCGGCATAAAAGAAAGAGATGACTTGATAAGAAAAGCAGGACGCTGCGATGAAGTGTGTGTGAGGTTTGAGGTGTGATGTATTGAGCCGCTACGCGGGCTTGTTCAATAGATGCCTCAATGCTTCGGCATGACTGGCGTCGTGATTCCCGGTTTAATCATTCAATAAGGCCAAGAAAAACAGAATCTTCCATCCAAATAACACCCAAACAAAAAGGCCCCGTTCAATAGCAATTCAAGCCGTCATCCAAGTCTTGCGTCGGGCTCTGCGACCAATGGCTTGATGAGTAGAGACCAATGCAGGACGACCTGTCCCTGACAGGTGGCACGCACAGCGTGTATGACGGCGATCCTACGCATAAACCAAACCCTACGAATACGCGATAGCCTTTCATGGTTGAAACCGTTCTTAGTTCTTAGTTCTCAGTGTCCCCTGTGCCTTTGTGAGAGTCCATTTTCCTTATGGTTAAAAACAGCTATCGGCTATTATTTTTTTCGTTTTTCGTGATTCGTTATAAATCCGTGTAACCCGCGAAATCCATGTAAAAAAAAGCGGTCGGTCGTCAGCCAATCTCCGTGGTCTCCGTGCCTCCGTGCGAGGCAATGCCGTTCACCAGCGTTTCCCTTCAGTCTAAACACCTTCAGCCTAACAGGCTCAAAATAGTTTTTAGTTGCTGGTTTTTGGTGGCTACTTGGCAATAGCCGCCCATTACTTTTTACTCTACTGATCTGCGAAAGAATAAATTAGTTCACAACTGAATATTATCTGGCAACATCGCCGCACTATTGATAATTTGTGGATACTATGAATATTCAGAAAATCATAAAGGGAGTCAAAAAGTTGAAGAAAATTAGCATTATTATCTGCGACCGTTACCATACCTGTGCAGGTGGGAAATGTTTGCGATCTTTAAGAAATCGTGAAGGAGCGTTTGCCCTGTATAAGGAAGAGGAAGTCAAATTAGTAGGCTATACCACCTGCGGCGGCTGTCCCGGTGGCAACGTTGAATACGCTCCGGCTGAAATGATAAAAAATGGAACAGATGTCATCCATTTGGCTACGGGTTTGGTTGTCGGCTATCCGCCCTGCCCACGCCTGGAAGCTTTTTGTAAATTTATTCCAGTCAAGTACGGTCTGGATGTCGTTGTCGGTACTCACCCGATTCCGCAAAACTATTACCTGACCCACCAGAAGTTAGGCACATGGCAGTCTGACAGATGGCAGGATCACATCAAGCACGTCTTGACAGACGAAAAAACACGTTTGACGTACGATTGAGAATTTAAGGTGGAAGAAAAAGTCACCTCGACCCAGTGCGATGTCAATAATTAAGTTTAGGATGCTGCTTGCTCTTACCTCAAGCCGGAGAATTACTCTATTTTCACAATATAACGTTTCCCACAATAAAAACTCCGTGTGATAAATGTAAAAAACGACCCACTGCGTCAATAAATGGCGACAAGGGCAAAAGGCGTTTCTGTCTGGGAATAAATCCAGCTGTACAAACCTGAGTCTGGCCATATTTGCCTAAAAGTTT
>CAZBTJ010000162.1:0-11915 GCA_964494325.1 uncultured Pirellulales bacterium | reverse complement strand
AGCCCCAGCTGAACCGAAAGCTGAATCACCCCCCCCCACTGAAGCAAAACCTCAAACCGGGGGGCCAGTCGAAGCAAAACCTGAATCCGTGATCCTCGCTTCAGCGAAACCTCAAGCAGTAGCCCCAGCTGAACCAAAAGCTGAATCAGTGCCCTCCGCAGAAGTAAAACCTTATGCTGCGAACCCATCAGATCACGCAATGCCCATTGAATCCATAGCTCAGAAAACCAATAAAGGCAACATTGAACCGCTCATTGCCTCCTCAGTGCAACCAAAACCGTCAACCGAGGCATCTGCGTCCATTCAAGTCACGCGACCCGTGCAGCAGGCAAAGACCACCCAATTCGAGCCTTCTCAAGAACAAACACCTGTGGCTCAGGCGACCGATACACCAGAAAGCCAATCCCCTCAGGTCTTCACACCGTCTACGCCCGTGTTAAGTTCATCAAACACACAAACCACGACAGACTCTCCATTACCTCGCCCATTGGACCTGCCCACAACCTCTGTGGCACGTCAGATACAGGAGTCCATTGCCCAGGGGATCCAGCGAGATGGCCGCCAGATTGTCATCCGTCTGGACCCGCCAGAACTGGGGCGGGTTGCCATGCGGTTCCAGGAAGATAACCAAGGCATTACAGGTGTGATGGAAGTCCAAAGATCTCAAACACGCCATGATATTCAGCAAGCACTGCCTGAAATCATACAGCAACTTCAAAACAGTGGCGTTCAGGTCAAACGTATTGAGGTACTCCTATCATCTGATGCGGACCCTGAGACCTTTGAAGATCAGGCCTTTGCTCAAGCACAAGACCAGAACCAAAATCTGGAACACGAAAAAGCCTCTGAACAAAACAAGGGCGCTCGCAATCCATCTTATCCCTGGCGATCTTCATCTGGCCAGGAATCTCGTTCGGCGCAGGAACAGTATGTGTCCGACCAAGGCATCAACATGCTCATTTAGGCCAAATGACCTGCAATTAGAACCAAGGAGAATAGGTTTTGTCTGACATTGACCAGATCATAGCGACGGCTGCACAATATCGCAAAGATGGCCGTCTGGATCAGGCTCGTGCACTCTACGAACAGGTCCTCGAACGCCAGAAAGATCACCCTGACGCCCTGCACAACCTGGGACTCATGGCCTATGAAGCACAAGACTGGGACACGGCCCGGACCTATATCAAACGTGCCATCATTGCGCATCCCAGAGTCCCTGAATTCTACAACACATTTGGCGTGGTCCTGGCAGCAGCCGGACTTATTGACAAGGCATTACTGGCCTACACTCAAGCCACAACATTGCGCCCCACCTACACGGATGCCTATAACAACATGGCCCTGGCAGTGAGCCTGCAAGGCCAGCACCTCAAAGCCATAGAATACCTCAAACAGGCCCTCAAACTCTGCCCGGATTCCGCAGTCACCTATTACAATCTGGCCAATACACTGTGCCATCTCAACTCAGATCATGAAGCCATTGATCACTACCAGAAGGCTTTGCGTCTTGACCCCAATCTGGTTCAGGCCCACGTCAATCTAGCCAGTCTGTTTCAAGCCAAATCAAGGCATGCCGAAGCCATTGCCAGTTATAAACAAGCGCTGAAAAGGCTTCCGAATCATGCCACTATTCTGCACGACCTGGGCAACGCACTTAAAGCCTGCGGTGACTATGAGGAAGCCATTGCCGTTTTTGAGCAGGCCATATCCCAAGACAAAGAGTACGCTCAAGCCTATAACAGCCTGGGGGTAACCTATAAGGAGTCCGGTCAGTGCGATCAAGCCATTACCTGCTACGACAAAGCTCTCGCCATCCAGCCTGACTACGCAGATGCCCATTGGAATCGTACCCTCACACTGCTCTTGCAGGGCAAGCTAATCAAGGGGTGGTCCAGGTATCAGGCCCATTACGAAGCCTTGAAGACCAGAACCATTGTCCCTCAAGATGAGCATCCCCTGTGGCAAGGTGAGCCCCTTGATGGCAAGCGTATTCTGGTTCGTTTTGAACAGGGCCTAGGGGACAACCTTCAATTCATTCGTTATCTACCTCGCATCAAGCAGCTTGATGGTGTTGTCATCTATCAGGCCAAACCGGCATTAGTATCCTTATTAAAGGGATTTGAAGGCATTGATGAACTCATTGAGGCCACCCCAGCCCCGAACAGCGCCGTGGACTACGATTTCCAGATTAGTCTAATGGATTTGCCCCGTGTGTTCAAAACCACATTGGACAACATCCCAGCCGATGTCCCATACCTCAAAACAGATCCCAAAAAGGTCGCCACGTGGCAGGAAACATTTGTCCATGCAGGCATGAAAGTCGGCCTGGTATGGGCAGGCAGTCCATTTCACAGAAATGACAGCAACCGCTCCTGCCCACTTAAATCACTGGCCAATCTATCCGAAACTCAGGGCATTCAATTTTATGGCCTTCAAACCGGCCCTGCGGGACAGAACATGCAAACGCACCCAGATATTCGTTTTCACAATCTGGGCCATCTGTTTAAAAATATGTCCGACACGGCAGCCGCCATCGCCCATCTGGATCTTGTGATCTCTGTGGACACAGCAGTCTTGCATCTTGCAGGGGCCCTTGGCAAATCCGTTTGGGGCCTGCTACCCTATGCGCCAGACTGGCGATGGATGCTTCATCGCAATGACACGCCCTGGTATCCCACCGCCAGACTGTTCAGGCAGCCCAAACCTGGAGATTGGACCACGGTCTTCGATCAAGTGGGCCATGCGCTGCAAACCTATGTCACCATGTTTCAAGACAAGGAGAATCCATCCGAGTGAGCACGCCATCCCAGACATTAGAAATCGCCTTTCCAGCACCACATGGCCGGAAAACTGGCACAGGCACACACCTGCTATGCTCAAGTTGTCGCTCAGGACAAACGTCACAGTGCTGCCCTGCACGGTCTCTCCATGATTGCCTGTGCAGAGCAACAGTTTGATCGAGCCGTAAGATTCGCGGAACGGGCCATAGAAGCCCAACCCCATATCGCTCACTTTTATAATACCCTGGGCATCTCCTATGAAGCGACCGGACAGGATCAAAAGGCACTGCACGCCTTTCAAAAGGCTGTGGCCCTGAAGCCAGATCATGAACCCGCCATACCTGAGTGTCTCAAATCCTGCTTGGTCACAAACCTGGGCGAACACTTCAAGGACTTCTCTGATACTGCCGCAGCCATTGCCCACATGAATCTTGTCATCTCCGTCGACACCTCAGTGCTCCATCTGGCCTGTGCCATGGGCAAACCCACTTGGGCACTGATCCCCTACATACCTGACTGGCGATGGATGCTGGATCGCACAGACAGTCCGTGGTATCCCACGTTGCGTCTATTCCGTCAGGCCCAGCCCGGTCAATGGCAGCCCGTGTTCAAAACCATCACAGAATCTCTTCATCACACTGTTCAAACCCACAGGAGCCGTTAAGCACATGGCCATCATGAGCAGGCCTTGAACAGTTTCAAAAAAGCCATCCAATATCAACCCAACCACCCAGAACCGCTCAACCACATGGGCGTTATCTACACGGAGCAGGCAAAATATGACTAGGCGATTTCCTGCCTGACACAAGCCATTACCCTGGCCACAGACTACGCAGAGGCGCACAACCATCTCGGCATGGCCTACCATGGGGCGGGCCAACTGGGCGACGCGATTGCAGCTTTCAAACAGGCCCTGGTCCTGGAACCCGACTTTGTCCAGGCCCTGTACAATCTCGGTAATGCACAACTGTTTCAGGGGCACTGTGACCAGGCCATAGAGACCTTGAATCAATGCCTTACTCTGGACCCTGACTATGCCCAGGCACACTGGAATCTCTCCCACGCCCTGTTGCTCAGCGGCCTTTACGAACAGGGCTGGACCCATTATGCATGGCGTCGCCACCCGAACCTGGACATACAAATCTATCCCTATGTGCTAAAAGGAACTGCCTGGGAAGGACACCCCTTCCCTGATCAGCGACTCCTCGTACATTTTGAACAGGGATATGGAGACAGCATCCAGTTGGACAGTGAATACCCAGATCAGGTTATCTGGGGCGGCAGCCTGGACGCCTTCCCCAGCGGTCGACACCAGATCGGCCCGGTGGCCCGCTTTGCAGAACCGCGTCAGGTCCTCTGGGCCAATGGGGCCTGTATGATTTTCAGACGAGAGATGATCCAGGACATCGGCCTGCTCGACAAAAACCTCATCTTCCTGGCCAGCGACAGTGACTACAGCTTCACAGCGCGTGCACGCGGCTGGGAACTCTGGTGCATCACCGCAGCCAGAGGCCGCCATGAACATGGCGCATCAGGAGCCGTGGCAGATCCCTTCATCCAGAATCTCAAAATCAAGGATACGATCTATTTTGGCAAAAAATGGCTTACAGGCGACCTCTACAAAGACCTTTCCTTTGAAAAACACGATGCCAAAACCGAAGAACAGATCATGACGCAGCTACGCCAAGCTTTGATCTAGGGTACTCTCCAGGCCAAACCTCTTGCCAGAAACTAATTTCTCCTGGACGTCACAAAGCCCAATTGGCTATACTGGGGTGTTTCGTTTTCGAAGCAGAACCAGTAATCAGTTGTCTAACATACCAGCCATTGTACAGGAGAGAGTTTGATGAATAACAAGAGTATGCCCTGTTTTCAACATAGCTTGATAGGCTTGAGCCTTGTCTTGATGGCAGCCGCTTCCCTGTCGTTTGGCAAGGATCAGAAACAGGTCACACCCTATGCCTTCTTGTTTCCTGCCAGTCTGACCGAGATTGTCGAGCAACTTCAACAGGCAAATATTGAAGTCCATGAATTACGGGAAGACATTCAATTGGACATTCTGGTGTATCATGCACGACCAGAGGCCGGCCAAGATGTAAATGATAGAGAAGCCAAAATGTGTCTCCACAAGACGCCCCGATGCCAGACTCGTTTTCTGACGGCTGGGACGATCCTGGTCAAGACCGGTCAAAAGCAGCAGGAAAAGATCCTAGAACTTCTTGATCCCCAGGCAAAAAATAGCCTGTTCGACACCCCAGTCATACAGGCCGCCCTCCGCAAAGATCCTCAATCGCCGCTTGTCATCCTCGCCGAAGAGATCCCCATCACACATGGCAGAGTACGCCCCCTTGCTGAGAAACGAAAAACCGATCAACCCATCACCTTTGAGACCGTGTATGGACCCAAAAACCGCGCCAGCTTCAGTGGCTCCCCTGTCTCCAGCCTGACCTGGCTCGAGGATGGCGAACACTTCCTGCAGAGCAAGCAAGGGCGTCTCTACCAGGTCCATGCCACCACAGGCAAATTGACCCCATTTTTTGATCCCGACCCATTGAGTGCAGGGCTAAGTCAGCTTGCCGAGATTGACCAGAGAACAGCAGACTCACTGGCCCGGCGAACCCGGTTCCACATGGACCCAAAACGCACAGCCGTGCTGATAAATCATGAGAACGATCTGTACTATTGCCGTTTTGATGGCTCAGATCCCAAACGTTTGACCTATACTGATGCCCCGGAAAAATATGCCGCCTTCAGTCCGGCAGGCACATCCATTGCCTTTGTGCGCGACGGTAATCTGTATGTGGTTGATCTGGCGGACCCAAAAGAACGAGCGTTAACATCTGACGGTGGCGGCCTGATTCTAAACGGCCAAGCCGATTGGGTGTATTATGAAGAGGTCCTGAATCGGGCCACACCCAACATGTTCTGGTGGAGTCCCGACTCCAGGTCCCTGGCATTCATGCGTTTTGACGACACTCGCATGAATGAGTACACCGTAGTCAACAATGTCACCCACAACCAGGTGGTGGAAAAAGCCACCTATCCCAAGGCCGGTGATTTAAATCCTGACGTCAAGCTCGGCATTGTTTCAGCGGCAGGTGGCACTACAAAATGGGTGCCACTCGAAGATTATCTACCCAGCTCCTACCTGATCACGCGTGTGGGCTGGTTCCCGGACAGCCGCACCCTCTATTTCTATCTCCAGAACCGAATCCAGACCTGGCTTGATGTCAAAACGGTCTCGCGTCAAGGACAGAGCGTCAAGACCCTGTTCAGGGAGACCTCGCCAGCCTGGGTCAACATCCCGGGAAAACCCACATTCTTAAAAGACAGCTCCTTTTTGTTTTTTAGCGAACGCACCGGATGGAAACACCTGTACTGGTATGACAGATCCGGAAAGCTCAAAAAGCAGCTCACCCAGGGTGAGTGGGAAGTACGAAGACTGTCTCATGTGGATGAATCCGACAAAACCCTGTACGTCGCGGGCACAAAAGACACATCCATAGCAGAACACCTCTACCGGGTCAGCATGGACACCAATGATGTCACAAAACTGACCCATCAACCTGGCCATCACAGCGTTAAGGTGTCCCCCACCGGAGCCTACTTTGTTGATACGTGGAGCAATGCGACGACCCCCACTCGCGTGGTCTTGCGGGACACTCGAGGCGAACAGATTCGAATGCTGGACACCAATCCTGTCTACACTACTGAAGAATATCGCTTTGGCAGCTATGAGCAGTTTCAGCTTGAGACCACAGACGGTTTTCTCCTTGAGGCAAGTCTCTTGAAACCAGCCAACTTCGACCCGGCCAAACAGTATCCCGTGTGGTTCATGACCTATGCCGGTCCCCATGCCCCCACCATTCGAGACACCTGGTCCGGCGGACGTAGCCGCGATCACATGCTGGCTGAAATGGGAATCCTCGTGTTTCGCTGTGACCCACGCAGCGCCAGTGGCAAGGGCGCATGCTCGGCCTGGACTGCGTACAAACAACTCGGTGTCATAGAACTCAGTGACATTGCAGAGGCCATTGAATGGCTCAAAGACGAACCCTTTGTGGATCCCAACCGCATTGGCATGGCCGGCCACAGTTATGGCGGTTTTATGACAGCCTATGCCATGACCCACAGCCAGCTCTTTTGTGCAGGTATCTCAGGGGCCCCGGTGACAGACTGGCGTCTCTATGATTCCATTTACACGGAGCGATATATGGACTTGCCCCAGAACAATCCCGAGGGGTATAAAAAGACGTCCGTGGTTGAGGCGGCCAAGGAACTCCACGGCAAACTGCTCTTGCTTCACGGTGCCATAGACGACAATGTCCACATTGAAAACACGTACAAACTGACGCGTGCCCTGCAAATCGCCAACAAAGACTTCCAACTCATGATCTACCCACCCAATCGCCATGGCATTGGTGGCAGCCATTACAACAGACTAACCCTCGACTTCATTAAGCAGTCCCTGGGATTGGTCCCCTCCACGCAATGACAAGGAGACTCTCATGAATCAATGTAGCTCTATCAAGACATCGCTCTGTATCGGCATACTCTTTCTGCTCATCACGCAGGGCCAGGTTACGCAGGCAAACACGAAGCCCAATCTTCTTTTTGTCATTGCAGATGACTGCACCTTCCGTGACCTCGGGTGCTATGACGGCCAGGCCCTGACACCCCATATCGACAAACTGGCCACTGAAAGCATGCGCTTTACCCACTGTTTTCAGGCAGCCCCCATGTGCTCGCCCACCCGGCACAACATCTATACAGGTCTGTATCCTGTCAAGAGTGGTGCCTACCCCAACCACACGTTCGCAAAAGACGGCACCCAAAGCGTGGTGCACTATCTCAAACCCCTGGGCTATCGTGTGGCACTGAGCGGTAAAAGGCATATCGGGCCCACCGAAGTGTTTCCCTTTGAATATCTTGGCAAGGGCAAGAATCCGGAGTTCGACAAGATTGAACCGTTTGTCAAGGCGTGCAAGGAGAACAGCACACCGTTCTGCCTGTTCCTCTGTTCCAATGAACCTCACAGTCCCTGGAACAAGGGAGATGCGTCACAGTATGACCCCGCGAGCCTGAGGCTGCCACCCAATTTTGTGGACACGCCCAAGACCAGAGAGGATATGACCCGATATCTGGCTGAGATCACCTACTATGACGGACAGGTCGGTCAGGCCCTGTCCATGCTGGAACAATACAACCTCACAGACAACACCCTCGTGATCGTTGTCAGCGAACAGGGTTCCAGTTTCCCCTTCGCCAAATGGACCTGTTATGACACGGGGCTTCAGTCAGCCTTTATTGCACGCTGGCCAGGCAAGATCAAGGCCGGTTCAGTCAGTGATGCCATGATCGAGTATTGTGATGTGCTCCCCACCTTTGTCGAAGCTGCTGGCGGGATACCGGCCCGGGTGCTTGATGGCAAGAGCTTGCTACCTGTGTTGTTCGGCAAAAATAAAGAGCACAAAAAATATGTCTTTGGCGAAATGACTACACGCGGCATTATTAACGGATCCGACAGTTATGGCATCCGTTCCATTCGTTCACGTCAGTACAAGTACATCTGGAACTTCACCCCTGACGTGGCATTTAGAAATGCCTGCGTCAAATCAGCCACGTTTAAATCATGGCAAGCCAAGGCCCAGGCTGGTGATGGGGACGCCGCAGAGAAGGTGCGTCGATACCAGCAGCGCCCCGGTGAAGAACTCTATGATATCACAAGTGACACGTACGAATGGCACAATCTCAGCCACAGCCCTGACCACGCCAAAATCAAGGCCGAGCTGCGTGGCGAACTGCTCCGCTGGATGGGGCGAACAGATGACATGGGGCAGGAAACCGAAATGGACGCCCTGAATCACCAGGGTAGAGCACAAAACAAAAAGAAGACAACCACACCACGCAAGCGAAATGCACGTACCAATAGATAGATCTTTTTGTAATTTCTTGCATATTGCCATCGTACCGGCAATTTACAATACCGCACTCAAGTAATAATTAATACTTGTGTTACAGTTCGTCATCATCTCCACCGAGCTGAACGGGAATAATCAAGATTGGGGTGAGAGCCCTCGATCTGGTTGCTGGGTCGATCGAGTATTGCGAAATAGCCATCGGCTGTGACAACCCCAACAAAACCTCGTCGACAACTCTTCTTAATAAGTTCTCTCCCTCCATTCATGTTTAGAGTTCCATGCGATTCAAAAAGTATGATCACCTTGCCAGACACCTCTGAAAGTTTTGCTCCGCTCAGACTATTATTAAATGCAATCCCACACTTGACTTCTGAATCCATAGGGTTTTTAAACACGTCCTCTGTTAGCGTGACATCTGATTCCATAAGAATCTCGCACCATTTGTCGGCATCGGGCAAAAAGCCTCCATGTGAAAGTGCATATGCTTTGATTGCATCAAACACTCTCAAAATATTTATCTCTGAACTGTATGCGACTCCTTTATCAGTACGTATGAGCTCACCCGCAGCAATCGGAAAGAAAACCACACAGAGCAAGACGCCTCCAACAAATCCAAGATTTCTTACGCGGTTCTTCCTTTTCCTTTTAAGGCAAATCAGAGTAGCAGCTACCCCCAAAACAGCTGCAAATGCTGCCAAAACAAATATTAATATGAAGTGAAGACTTACCTGGTATGGCCCACGAAAAAAGAGTGTCGTAGGAGCTAGATACACACAAATGGAAGCCATACATGCCAGTAGCGAAGCGATCGACAAGAACTCTGCAATCCCAAAAGCACTTGCCCTGCCTCGACGTTTTGAATGACTATCTTTGTTGCATGCTTCATTACTCATACATACCTTATTTATCAAAATTATCTCTTCATTACAAGGAGCAGTCAAGAAAAATGCAATTGATAGTTGTTTGCAGCATGACCAGTTTGTCTGGCAACACAAAAACCCATTGACTGAGAGCCCTTGAGAAGCCATTATAATCAGAGATCGAAGGACCTTGAAACCACTTGTGCATGATGCACACTCACTCTCTATTGGAAATACAGACCATGAAAAAACAACTTATTTTTCTCTTCTTGCTGGCCCCCATGACATTGCAGGCTCAGCCTGATCACTCTATGGCCCTGAATCTGCGTTGTGAGTATCTCACCAATCCACAGGGCATCGAACGGTTAAACCCCAGGTTGAGCTGGTGGATGCGACCCACCCTTGACAGACAGGGCCAGGCCATCACGGCCTATCGAATCCTGGTCGCCAGTGACGTCGATTCCCTGGATCAAGACACCGGTGATCTCTGGGACAGTGGTAAAGTCTTTGGACTGCAGCCCGTGTGCGTGGCCTATGAAGGTCGGCCATTGAGCAGTTTTCAGGATTGTTTCTGGAAGGTCAAGCTCTGGAATGAACAATCGCAGGAGCTCCCGTGGAGTGACATGGGTCAGTGGTCTATGGGGATAATCACGCCCACTGACTGGCACGCCCAGTGGATTACATACACCTCATGTCCCACCTCCTCGGACCCTTTTTCCGGAACCTGGTTTGACAAGGCCCGATGGATCTGGCACGCAGAGGACAATCCCCGTGCCGTGGTGGCCTGGTCGCGAGAGTTCCAACATGAAATAACAATCGCAGACAACATGGCTGTTGAATGGGCAAACATGATTGTGACGGCCAGTGATGCCTTCACGTTGGCGGTCAACGGAATCCTCCTGACCGAAAAACCCGTGCACTTTGACGCCGCCCAGACCATCCCTCGCTACGATATCAAGCCGCATCTCAAGGCCGGTAAAAACCAGATCTTCATCACGGCCGACCATGTGCCCCCCCGTTTTCTCAATGCAAAAATAAACGAAGTCGCTGGTTTAATTGGCGTCATCAAGATCAAATATGCAGAAAAGTCCGTGCAAACCATTTTGACGGATAAAGGCTGGCAGACACGCAAGGACTCCCTTGACGCCTGGACACCAGCTCGTGAGCTGGCCGGAGCAAGTACCCACTGGCGGGGTCTGCCAGGATGGCGACAAGTATCACCCTCACCGATTCTACGCAAGACGTTCACACTCCCAAAGGCAATTCGCTCAGCCAAAATTGCGGTGAGTGGATTGGGGTATCACGAGTTGTACTGCAATGGTCAACGCATTGGCGACCATCAGCTTGATCCTGCCTTTACGGCCTATGACCATCGTGTGCTCTATGTCTGCCATGACATCACGTCACACCTCAGACAAGGCAAAAATGCCCTCGGCGTGATGCTGGGCAATGGCTGGTACAACATGCACACGCGTGCCACCTGGAATTTTGATCGGGCCCCCTGGCGTGATGTCCCCAAACTCAAATTGCAGTTACAGGTGACATACACAGATGGGTCTCGGCAGGTCGTGGGCAGCGATCAGTCCTGGCGAGCCAGCACAGGCCCCGTCTTGCTAGAGAGTGTTCGCAATGGCGAGTGGTATGATGCACGCCAGGAAATTCCAGGGTGGAATCGTCCTGATTTTGATGATAACGCCTGGCCCGCTGCGAGCCTCGCCAAAACGCCCAAGGGACAACTGGTGTCGCAAACCATGCCAGCGATCCAGGTCATGGAAACCGTACCGCCGTCTTCCATTGCTGAGCCGCAACCCGGCATCTATGTGGTGGACATGGGCAAGAACATGTCTGGCTGGGCTCGAATCAAGGTCTCTGGCCCCAAAGGCACAAGCGTTCAGTTGCGGTATAGCGAACGCCTGGACCCGGATGGCATGATCAATCAACGGCGCAACCGTCGTTACATGTACCAGGGACCGTTCCAAACTGACACCTATGTGCTCAAGGGCCAGGGCAAGGAGATCTGGGAACCCCGTTTCACCTACCATGGATTTCGGTACGTGGAAGTCAGGGGCTGGCCTGGGACATTGACCCCGGAACACATCGAGGGACGTTTTGTCTATACCTCGTTCGACACCATAGGCCATTTTGCCTGTTCGAACACCCTGCTCAATACGATTTACACGCTGACCGATCGTGCCTATCGTAGTAACTTCATGGGCTATCCCACAGATTGTCCTCAGCGTGAGAAAAATGGCTGGACCGGGGATGCCCATCTGGCCACCGAGCAGGCCCTGTTCAACTATCACAATGTCAATGCCTACGACAAATGGCTGGACGATTTACTCGATGCCCGAACC
>CAZBTJ010000161.1:0-12012 GCA_964494325.1 uncultured Pirellulales bacterium | reverse complement strand
ACCTCACACTTCAGCGCAGCGCCGGCTCTGCCCATAAAACTGGTTGTCATTGCGAGGAGGAACGACGTGGCAATCTTCCGTTGTTGATTGTGAATTCGTCCAACCTTCATGCAGTGTTACACGCTTTGCCACAGTTTGGTGTCGAATAAATGCCCTTTCTTAAACGGGCTATTTCGGGGTCAAAAACATAGCTCTAAGCCGCTAAAATGAAGTGGCATCTGAGGTAACTTTATGCACGTAATTGACTTGTTCAGGTCCGACCCCAATAGTGCCGTTTTGAATTGTGCAGCCAGCTGCACAATCTCATCAAACCGGCGATCCGACTTTGTCACGCTGAGGCACCGAGGGGTCTATTTAACTGGCCGCACAGCGATTCAAATAAGCTGATAGCTGAAGGCTGACTACTGAGAGCCATTTTCTGACACAGATGCACACAGCCCGGCCTGCGGCCGGACCCAAAAGACTTAGGAACTACGGAAAACACGGAAATCGCGGAAAAACATAAAAAGCGAATCGACCTCTTCCGCGAATTTCGCGACTTCCGTAGTTGAAAGCTTATCTGGGAATATATTTCAGTTGTTTGGAGTTTGTAGTACAGATTAAAAACCAACAACGAATAACTAAGAACTACAAACTCTTTTTGACACGGATTGCGCGGATTACACGGATTTTAAACTAAAAACCAACAACGAAGAACCAATAACCGCTTCTCACACGGAGACACAAAGGCACGGAGAAAGAAAGGAAGAGGCTGACGCCATTGCCACTGGCTTTCACCCTTCCCCCTTCACACCTCACTCTTCAGCGAAACGCCCGGCCCTGCCCATAAAACTGGGTGTCATTGCGAGGAGGGACGACGTGGCAATCTTCCATTGTTGATTGTCCGTTCGTCTACGTCATGCAGTGTTACTCGCTTTGCCACAGTTTGCACCCCAATAGTGCCGTTAACAATGGTGCTTAAAGAGTTTCCGTTGAATTGTGCAGCCAGCTGCACAATCTCATCAAACCGGCGAACCGACCCCGTCACGCCGAGGTATCGAGGGGTCTATTAAACTGGCCGCGAAGCGTTCCAAATAAGCTGAGAGCTGAATGCTGCCAGCTGACAGCCTTATTCTTGACAAGGATTCCATGGATTACACAGATTCTAAAACAAACTGCGAACAGCGAACAACTGCTTGTCACCACCAAGCCACGAAGGCTGGCGCGGAATCGACACACCGTCGCCCAGTCTGACTGCTTGACCGCTTAAACGCTTTTTTTGATGCCGAAAAATGCGTTTAAGACCTTATTGAGCCCTTTGAAACAGCTTAACATTTTGCATTTAAACAGCTTATCGTGGTCCGACGTCTATGAGTCACCCAGAAGAACCGTTCAATGGGACCTGTCATGCCGAAGGATTGAGGCATCTATTGAACTGGCCGCGAAGCGACAACAAACCAACAACTAACAATCAACAACTGCTTTATGAAGAAAGGGCCAGGAGAAGTCTCCAGGGTGTTTTTTTGTGTTAATTTAGGAAGCCTGCCCTACGAATAACACTAGGAGCCTGTCAGAGAACCCGGCGTTAAGGCCCGAGAGCGAGCAATTTTAAGCTCTGGCAAGGACGGCGAAGCAGCCTATGTTGGTTTTATAGGCGATGCAGCCGGACGCAGTCCAGAGATTAAAAGGGCCGCTCGAAGCCAGTCCGGTTCTCAGACAGGCTCCCAGAACCAGGTCCTACATTCTATATTGACATAGAAATGGAACGACTATGCACGAGGCTATGACCTGTGGTCTCTCTTTGGGCAAATATTGTTGCTCCAATTCAACGGCAAATAAGGAGTACAACTATGAAAGCCAATAATTCTGCCTATATTCTTCTGCTGGATCCTGGCAAGAAAGAGTCAAGACTGTTGAGGCATGAGCTGTCAAAGCCCAGAACTGCCTTTAAGCGCGAGGAGGACATCGTAGCAACATCAACTGACGCGATAGACCGTACAACTGCCCAACAGGGCAACCGCGTTGCAGGCTTCGCCGCGGAGCACGAAGTGATAACAGAAACTGAGAAACTCGAATTGGCGGCCAGTCGCTACGCTCAATACAATTCAAATTTTGAAGATACAACCTGTGTGGTACTGGCTGGTCTGAGCGCCATTATCGAGAAACTCGATGTCATCTCCGGAGCTGACCCTACACAACTCAAGCAACTCGCTGACCAGGCAGCCATGTCAGGCGATGAGGAAAAGATACCCCCAGAAAAAATCTCGGCGATGGAACGTCTTATCCTCAGTCTCCTGACAAAAAAATGACATTAGTACCTCATAATATGAACGCATTGGGTAAACTCGTCCAGTCCCATCTTGCCCTCTGAAAAGGCGTCAATCTGAACCTTTTTGACCTGAAGCGTCATGGCTGATTTTGGACCTGTACGCACTGTGCTTTGGCCAGAAGACGCACCAAAACCAGAACTTCGCCCCTCAGCACGCCCCCCATAGGATTCCATATCGTATCCATAAGGACCGCCTCCACCTCTACCTCCACCATATCCACCTCCGCCATACATCCCATCTTCCTCAACAGGCTCGCGTCCGTACATGCCCCCCATATAACCGGACATACCGCCGCCGCGACCAGTCGACATGCCAAATATGGCGTGTGCTTCAGAGCCAGACAACAGCGTCACCACAACACGCTCATCAGGGGCTAGGTAGCGGATATTGGCTGCATGCTTCAGCCCTTCAATGAGCTTGCGCATCAAGGCCTCAGTGTCCCGTCGAGATGATCTTGGTTGATTTGCCTGTGACGCAGGATTAAAAACCTGGTTACTGGCCTGCTGCCACACAGGATCAGCAGACGGCTTTTCCTTATCTTCAGAACCCACTGCCAAAACAGGCTCAGAAGACCACTCCAGAGGAAAGCCCGCCTGAACAAAAAACAACGCACCATACCCCTGAATATACAGAGACTGTAAGGACTGGTCATTTCTGCCCAGAAGGTTCCCATACTGAGAAAACACACCCCCTACCAGCTGATTCTTCTCGTCCTTTGCAGCTTTCTTGAGGATATGTAACATCACACGCATATCCTGCTGAATCGCAGAAAATTGATTGGGCTTGACCTCTGTGGTTGGAACCACCAGGACTTCCAGATTCGAACTCGTCATCATGGGAATCGGTGCAATGACATTGAAGTTTTGGTCGTGATGGTTTTTACTGACGCACGCAAATGATATCGATGGCGGATCAAACTTGTGTCCCGACAATCCCGGTGTAATGGTACCGACCCAGTTGTAGGGCACGGTTGCTATAAAGCGTCCGTCGGAATCAGTGATCACATTCCCTGGAACCCCCCTTATTGTTGCATTGGGCACACCTGCATTGCCTGATATTGTGAACTCCTTTGGACCTGCTGCAGAATCATCCTGCCCCAGAGCCGGTGCTGTCATGAAGCTGACCATCACCAGCCATACAGTCATATTTAGTCGCATCTTCATAATTAACTCCTGTATTTAGTTTAACTCGAGACTTTTCTTGTTGTCTGTTGTGTACGCAACCAATGTCTTGAATCCCTGGTTGATCTGAATCTTGTCGCGAAACCGGTCCTGTTCGATCTGCTCAAGTGCAGTGACAATCTGCTTGCGATCCTGGCGTCGGACTGTTTCAATGAGCCGAATCAGTTCAGCCAGACGCTGGTCAGTCATGATCTGAGACGCTTCCAGCGTCTGGGTGGTAAGTACGCTCAAATCCTGACGCAGCAGGGTTAAAATATCAGACTTGAGCTGCGTGCCATTGGCTGTGAGCGAGGCTTCGAAAGACGACTTGAGTGACATCTCCAGATCGGCCCGTAACTGATCCACGTCCACACGCGAACCCACAGAGAGTCGTCCACTCACAAAGCCCAGGCCAATCACCACAAGCAACAAAGCTGCCACCTGCACAATCCGCCAGATAGGCCTGGGTCGTAAAGTCCCAAACCGTGCTTGAGCCTTCATCGCAGCCACAGCCTCACCATGTGAATCCGCCCACTGCTCAAATCCAGGCACACCCACACCCTCAGGTCGTGCCTTCTTGATCATCGCATCCAGCTTGTCCTCTTCAATTCCAGCCATAACACTCACCACCACAAATCAAAATTCAAAAATCTAAAATCAAAAATGCCTTCAGTTTTTTGCGAGCCCGACAGAGCCGCCCCTTGACTGCATGAATCGAAATCCCCAGGCAGTTTGACAGTTCTTCATACGTCATGCTGTGGAAGTAAAACAGCACCACAATCTCTCGACACATGCGAGGCAGCCCAGCTATGGCCTTGTGCACGACCTCATTGTCCGGATTCGTAACAGAAGCAGCCAATTCATTCGCTTCAGCCAGGTTCACAGTCTTGATCTGACGGCGTCGAATTGTGTCAATGGCCAGATGACGACAAATCGTACTGAGCCAACCAACAAACCGATCCGGCCGTTTTAAAGACACCAGTTTCAGACAAACCTGAACAAAGGTCTCCTGGGCAATATCTTCAGCCAGATCCTTATCCAGACAAATCGAGTACGCCAACCACACCATATCCTGAGCATACCGCTCGTACAGTCTGGCCAGACTCTTCACATCACCAGCTTGAGCCTGTTTCACGGTTAGTATGATTTGCTCGTCTGTCAAGAAAACACGTCCCTTTGCTCAAAAACACGTCTGTCACCCTACATGACGGGCATTTCAAGCACAATGTGCGCGAAAAAAGGCACCCATCTTGCAAAAACAATGGGTTCATGTTAAAAAATTGGTATGAAAGAGACCAGCGAAAAGAGTTTTTCAGACATGGACCACCAGACCAATCTGAACCTCGTTCTGTTTCAGCAACATGAAACCAAGTGGTCATGGCTGCGTCTGTTGGTCTTCCTGAGCGGTTTGACGGTCTCCATTGCCCTGTTCAAGATCCATTGGGTCTTGGGCCTGATCGCAGCCACAGGCTCATTGATCGGCTTTGTGCAAACCGTCATTCATCACACAGAATGGAAAGACAAACGTGAGCTGGCAGAACAGATCCAAACTGTGATACAGGAATCCCTGCACAATGCCCCGGTAGCTCAAACACCAGTGCGATCCTTCACACGGCCTGGCCAACCGGACAATGACACCATGGCCCTACCACCCCTGCTGGAGTCCGGGCCCACGTGGCAACTCTCAGACCAGGAACTAGAAGACCTGGACCTGTACAGTGCGCCGATCGGTCTCTTTGGCCTGCTGAACCGCACCTCCACAGATCAGGGCGCACGCAGACTCCGTGACATGCTTGAGCTGCCTTGCCTGTGTGCTGACACGATCAAGCAGCGTCAACAGGCTGTGGTCTGGCTCGCTGACCATACCACCGAACGTACAAACATCCTGGCCTCTGCACTGCCCCTTCGCCCCCGCAGCGACGCTCTGGATCGCCTGGTTGAGCAAATTCACACCATGCCAGACAACTGGCACAAACAGGCATTCACAGGGATTAAACTATGGTCCTGTCTCAGTGGTTTGGGATTTTTCTATGGCGTGGGATTGTTCATCACAGGCCATTTTTCTGGCTTCACCCTGGCAGCCGGCATGGTCATCATCAACAGCCTGATCTGGGGCCTTTTTGGAAAATCGCTCACCCAGTTGCGTGGGCAAATCGCACCGCTTATCCCCCTCGCCGGAGCCTTGCGATGTGTCCTGACCCACGCAGAATGTGCGGCCCAGACCCTACCCAATCAAACCCAACTGAACACGCTCAAGACTAGTTTTCAAGCCGTGCTCACACAGGGTCGCATCAACTCGCTCTGTGAATGGCTCGACTGGGCCAGCCTTGGCGCTGTCGTTCGCAGTCAGTTCAATCTCATCTTTTTCTATGACCTGCATGTCTCGGAAGCCATACTCAAACGCTTTGAACCCCATCGCAAAATCCTGCTCAATGGCCTGCAAAGTCTGGCCGATCTGGAAGCACTCAATAGCCTGGCCTGTTTTTGTGAAGAACAGCCGGTCACCTGCTTGCCTGACTGTGTCAGCCACACAGCCTTGAGACTCACACAAGGCCACCACCCCCTCATCCCTCATGAAGTCAGTACGGCCAACGATATAGACCTCACTAGGACACAAAGAACATGGCTCATCACAGGCCCCAATGCAGCGGGCAAAAGCACCTATCTGCGCATGGTGGGCATCAACCTGCTACTCGCTCAAATCGGATCAGCTGTGGCCGCTGAAACCATGACTTTTTGCGCCCTGCGACTCATCACGGATGTACGCATCCGTGACGACCTGGCCAAACACGAAAGCTACTTCATGTCCGAGGTACGGCGGCTCCGCAGAATCGTGGTGGATACAAACTCCGACATTCCTCTTTTCTGTTTAATAGACGAGCCCTTTCGAGGCACCAACTCCCCGGAAAGAACGGCAGCCGGCGTGGCCCTGCTCGAGCATCTTCTCGCCTCACAACACCTCGTGCTCCTGGCCACACATGAGGAACAACTTGCCCAGACAGCCCGCAAATCAGAAGCCGCACAAAATCACCACTTCCAGGAAACCCTCACGGACACAGGCATCACCTTTGAATTCGACCTTCGCCCCGGCCCGGCCAGCACGCGCACCGCCATCCGTATCCTGGAGCAGGAACACTACCCCCCGAAACTGGTCAAACGGGCCCGTGACCTGATGCAAGACAACTAAATGGAGTCGCAACACTGAAGGCTCACAAAGGACAAAACGGGTCTCACACAGAGGCGACTTAAACGTGAAGATCAGAGGGTAAGAAAGTATGAAGGTCGGACTGTTGAACGCTGCCGTTAAACGGTCCCTTCGTATTGAAACAAAGCCGTTCCTTTGAAGTGGGCGAAGGAAGGAGTGTCGACCAAGCTTGCTTGACGAGACAATCCTGGCGAAGCACACGAAGGTCCCGAAGGGACCTGGAACGGCGAACGTGCGAACAAACAAAGACGCACGAACCCGGCGTCAGCCCTCGGTGGCTTTGTGTCTCCGTGTGAGATAACCCAATTCGAGCAACGCGAGAACAATCCGTGTAACCCGTGAAATCCGTGTCTAGAAAAAAGCTATCAGCCAATGCCTTAACAAAACGTTCACGATCAGCGTCTGTTTTAAGAGCTTTCTGCTCATTGCCACGAATTGTAATATGGTAGACAGCACCCTCATATTCAATGCATATAGACCTAGCCATTCAAGCACATCAAACGAAGGTTCACCTCATGTTAACCTTTTTCTACTAAGTAAAGGTCTGGCCCTTTAAGCCCCCCCTTTAAGCCCCCTTAAGCCCCAGAGAAAGCCATTAATATGTTTTCGGCTCACCTAGAATACCAAAGAGCACCAGTGTTCCAGTCAAACGACACTGGTGCCCTTGTGTTTCTTTCTGTAACGAAACAAGTTAGTTCCTCGGGCGGTTCCTACTCTTCAGTTCACGTACTGGGCCGTAATCAACCGCACCAATAAGCGTCTTATTCTTAATTGGCCACATACAGCCATTGAGTAGTTCGTCTGGGATGCCACTTAGATCGTCATTCTGATCGAATACAACATTCCTTGCCAGGACAGATTTGCCAGCAATCATCTTCTTATTCTTCTCAGAAACACGAACTTGAGCCGCCAAGAGCCCATCACAAACATGATCTCCACCTGGAAATGCTCTTCTCATTACTACTACTAAATGTTCATCGTTTGCCAGAACAGAAATACCATCAAGAATCGTCGAACTTTTTTCTTTCAGCCTAGTATTACCCATATACACGCAAAACACAGATTGAGAGGTCCCGGTGGACAGTTTTCTAGGCCCTTGATACATGACTTGCACGGGTTTGCCTTGAACGAATTTTCTCGTTTCGATGAAGTTTATTCTTTCTTGATTTGCCAATACAAATCGCTCAGCAAGAAGGGGACGTGTTATTCTTCTGATCCCATCAAGCAGATCTTCCTCGTCACCAATGATGTTGGTCGGACTTTTATAATGCAAAATGAGATAATTGGTTTCCCATCTTACCTGCACCGTACCTGCTGTTAGCTCTGCCCTTACCTGAACTGGCGGTGGCCACCTATCACTTCTCTCTTTGTTTCTCGGCCAACGACTTAACTGCACAAGATGGTTTTCTTTGCGACCTTTAGAGAGAGCCTTGAGCAATGTACTGCTAAGCCCCTCTTCTGCACACATTCTGAAGTCGCTTTCATGCCGTCCGGGTCTTTCGTTTTTATTTAGAGTTTGGAACGCTCGCACAGATCCACACATCGCCAGATGCAGAACCAATACGATTGTCAGGAAATTGTGTTTTTTGACCATTTTCTTCTCCTTGAAAATTTGTACAGTACTATTAAATATTTTCTACAATTTTTGATAATTCCAGACGGGACTTGGCCCTGGTGCCTCGATAACTGGTCCCCCAATAGAAGACATGACTGACTCTGTTTGATGATCCGGAGTTGAATCAAACGTGATCTCCCACCAGTGACCAATACATTCAGATGCTCCATGGAAAACATATGTCTGGTTGGCCGTTCTCCATCCCGCAGATTCGTCTTTGCCATTGGCATAATCAGGGTATGGCCAATTATTAGGATATATTATGTCATCGTACCCAAATTCCAATTTGTTAAGTGTACCATCGCTATCACAATCATTATTTGGATCAACATAATAAGGAGTAACACCTTTGGGAAATATCGAGTGGTCTGCGCCAGCATACGATGCAGTGATAATTTTGGTCTCCGCATCGACCCCAAGAATCTCTAAAGCTACAGTCATTAAGGAAGCATATGTTGCACAATCTCCACCTTCAGGTGCATGCTCCCGAATCCATTCAAAAGGATCGGCCTTTTGGCCAGCTTGTCCATAACCGTATAAACCGTGCCACTCTTTAGCTTTTAGTTGAACCTGACGAGGAATATTGTCAGCATCATTCGTGACGTCTACCTTAGTACAGTATTCCGCCCAGTCGACACAAATATCTAGGTACTCTTCATTATACAAATATCCTGCCCCATAATATCCTGGACAATCCCACACAGTATATACCGGGTGAGGCCCAGTAGGAGTCCAATCAAACGCTATCCATGTATTAGTTCCAGCTGGCGCTGGAACCCGGTAAAACCAATAGAGCTCTTGATCCATTTTGTAGATGAAATCATATAGATTCCACTGGGACTCAATGGGGCCAGTCCATCCTTTAACGTGATGTGGGCTTGATGAATCATTCTCAATTTCTCGGTTATATACCCAACCAAAACATCTCTGCTCATCGTCAACCACCATAAAATGAACATCAGTAGACCCTATCAGTTCGTGGCTCTCTTCAAAGTATAGATTCACAGACTCCTTTGTACCTTTAGTGTACGAAACGGGGTCATTCTTAAACACTCGCTCCCACACGGGATCATCTACGTCATATATATCATGTTCATTGTCGCCATATGAAGAATGATCACCAAACGAGACCTTCATGGCGTTTGGCACAATAGAGTTGACATAGATTACATCTGCTGGGTTGGGAGGAACTGGGTCGTCGAACGAACCAGCGACTGGTTCATCACTAAGGTTTAAGGCTATTTCTATATCGTACTGCTCATAGGGTGGAGCTCTCCAACTCGCAGAGGACGTAGTGTTTCCGTTTGGAAACGTACCGTGAGACGCTATCCATTCAATATAATCACCCTGTATCGATTCAATGTCAGTCGTGACATATCCATCCCCATAATCATAGGTGTCTTCATCATAGGTATTTATACTCATAGGCGTCAGTTTCGTATCTGCAAGCAAGGAAACACCACTTTCAGGCGCCCATATTTCACCGCAAGGTACTGCGCCTGCCGTTACAATCACCTCTGCTAATGCAATTGTTTCTGCACACAGTATTGTCAAAACCAATAGTCCTAACCTTACTTTTTTCATTTTATGTATTAACTCCATTATAATATACTTTGGTTTTCCTGTAGGCGATCTATTTTGTGTTCATACGATTTATTGTTTGTTTCCAGAATTGCGAAAGTCTTCAAAAGCTCTAGCCCTATCACGCATCGCTTCCAAAGCTCTGGCTCTCCGTTCCACATATCTGGCTCTCGCCTCTTCACCTTCTTCATGTAACTTAATGTCTTCTGGAAATCTTGCCATTAGATTGTTGTAACGTGTCATACTTTCTTCATTATTGGGGCTAAAACACGCACTAATCATGAGACGCGTCGCCACTTCTTGAAGTTCTAGACAGGCTTGTTTGCCATTACCTCGACTGGGTGCCAACTTCTCGGCCATTTTGAGAATACCCTCGTTCGCTTGTCTTTCCTCAACCACATCATTGGGATCGCTTTTGTAGATCGCTTCAAAGCAGGCAATAGCCTTATCATATTGATTTTGCCGACGATAAATGTTACCTAAATGAACATTGCATCTCAATATGGCGATATCAATAGTATCCTCTTTGCTCATAAGATCCTTGTCAATGGCCATCTTGAAATAGCCAATGGCAGTATCGGAATTGCGTTGTGTGCCCTTCAAAAGAATGTGATCATAAAGTTCACCCAAACGAAGTGCCACTTGGCAGGCTTGAGGATAGTTGGGGTCTTCACTGAGAACCTGCGAATACATATCACGAGCTTTTTGCCCCAATAGCTTGTTCGCAGGCATGCCCTCGTAAACCTTGGCCATGGTATGAAACATATCCGCACGCTTCGTAAAATCTTCTCTTGCCAAGACTTCTGTACCAACCCATATGGCATCTTCAAACTGACGAACCGTTGCCAGTTTCTTTGCTAGACTATAAAGTTCACCGCTTGAATAGGTGGTTAAATCCGGATTGTACTTGAGCCCTGGCTGGGGTATTTCCTCTTGAGGCGTAGGCCCCTCCTGAGCAATACAAAATCCACATAACGCTATTACGAAAATCACAGCAACGCTACCAAAGTACTTCATAGTCATGTCTCCTTCTTTCAAATGTAGGTTTAGACAACTCTCAGTTGCTATGGTACAGCAACAAGGCAATATGTTGATCTCTACTTCATGCTTTCACACAGTTTCATCTCTGGAGTTTGGTGAGTTCTCCCTTTCATTGCCCCTGAAACAAAGACATTTCCGCCGTTAGTCGAATGGGCCTCATTCTCACTTGAGGTTAGATCTGGCGAACATGTATTAACCAATGGTAGAAGTCCACACGTTCTTCCTTACCTATTGCCAAGCTTTATATAGGTTCTTTCTGAGTGTTTTTCGCGACATCTCAGAATTAGACTTCGCCTGACTAACAAGGCGCTCGACGAGAGGAAAGGTTGATGACTATTTGATGGTTTTCTAGCTTTTTTGCATAATTTTTTTATTGCTGAACAATCAACTCTGTTTTTCCTTCTAAAATGAGAATCTAGATGTTTGCATGTCAAGACATAATGAAAGTGGAAATGCCAATCGATCCGGGAGTGTATAGCTCCCGGATCTCGCATCACCGCCTTCAGGATACGAGTTGTTTTGTCTACACAAACCACTCCGGCAAACCACTGGTATAACTGTCGGTTTTCTGGTCTAATAGCAGGGAGCTTATCTGTAACCCATTACCCTTGCTTGAGGACAAATGCATGAAGACTCGACACCTTTGGTGGTTCACCGTATTGTTCATCATCCTGCCTGTATCCAACACATTGGCTCAGTTCATCTGGGTAGAGGGGGAAGATGCCCTCTCTCACACCATGACCCGGCACAATTGGTATGACAGCGTGAACAAGGACACCTTGTCTGGTGGTGAATGGCTCTCTCATTTTCGTGGCGGCGCAGCGCCGGAAGCCCTCTACCGCTTCGACGTGAAAGAGGCGGGCATTTACCACTTCTGGATTCGAGCCAATTCTGTGGCTGGAGCGCGTTTGTCGTACAAACTGGATCAAGGGCCCTGGATAGAGGTCGATCTGACCAATGCCATTGAAAACATCAATATTGCCAGTGACAGCAAACCTGATATGCGATTTATATCCTGGATCAATCCCGGCACGCTTGATCTGGACAAACGCCAATACGAGATCCGTTTCAAATTCCACAGTCCCAACAACAATCACGGAG
>CAZBTJ010000160.1:0-12056 GCA_964494325.1 uncultured Pirellulales bacterium | reverse complement strand
TCCAAATGATCTATTCCAGGTGGAGTCGTTGGTATGATAAGGATTGGATGCGGCCAAAGGCCGCGCCACGATCTCTGTGGTAAACTTTGTTCTTAGTTTTAATTCGTGAAGATTGGTGAGATTCGTGGTTGAAAAATGGTTTTTAGTTCTTGGTTCTTTACGTACTTCGCGGCTTGGCGAGAAACAAATATCGATGACGATGACGAGCACCGTTTGGCTACGCCTCACTGAGCACGAGCACGACGTTTAGACTTCAGCGAGAGCCCTTGGTGACTTGGAGCCTTGGTGATAAAACAGCGTTTCTGGGTGTTGGCTCTCTGTACCCCTCAGTGTGGTAAGATTTGGTTTTTAGTGGTTAGTTTCTGGATGTTAATTGTTGGAGTCACTGCGTGGCCTTGTTTAAACAGCAACGACCAATGAACCCTGCAACTCTTCATTTTCAGATACAGGTTCCACTTTAAGAGTAACGGTTTGATCTAATCGGGTTAGCCAGTTGAAAAGCAATTCAAAGGACATGCCATCAATGCCTTTTCCCGTATTCAGGCGACTAACTTGAGGCTAATCCGTGTGTAACACCTCGGCTGCCTTGACTTGAGTCCAGCCCCGCTTCTTGACAATAGCTCGAATTTCTTGGGCCAGCTTGCTTTTCGCGAGTAGTTCGTCCGCGTTTTCAAGTCCTAGATCAGCAAATACATTATATAGATCAGTACTTCGTCAACCGGGGCATCATTCCACTGAAACCGCCCCTGGGCATCTGTCTCTACGCGCCACTTGATTGAGTCGTGCCCCCGCCAGGTTTCAGCCCCCACCCGTACTCCAATTCATCCTGCCAAGATATCCAGGTTACCACCGGCCGGATTACCCACCCCAGTCCCGCCAATCCCAAGACCAACAGAGGTTGGGCCTCACTCATCGAAGGTGAACTACGACAACTGGGATTAAACTTACCACGATAGAGTTTTTAAGCTATGCCACGAAACGAAAGGAGCCCTGATGAAATCATTTCTGATAAAAAGGAAGTCCAATCCGATCAATATGCTCTTTTAGTTGCGCCTGTACAATCGTGTGGTAGTCTATCAGGTCAACGCGGTATGGAAGACTACTTTCCTCACAATCGCTGTTGGCCTTTCGAACCGTCACTGGGTCGAGCCCGGTGTTCATAATGGCTAAATCAATATCGCTACCTGGCTTGTAGTGGCCCTTGGCACGACTGCCGAATATAACTACGGTTTCGATGTCCACGTAACGACGAAAAATTCCCTGCAGGGTGTCCATATCTCTTTGAGTCAGGCCGAAACCATTTTGAGTCGTTTGACTTGTGGTGTTTTCATTATTCGCCATCGGCTATTTCGCCTTTTAGGAGATGGCATAGCTTTTCCAAGGCAGGAAAAACGTCGCTTCTTAAAACCGCTTCACACTGAAGGAATTTTTCTCCACTGTAATCATGAGACAGTTCATTCCGAATGTCTAAGCCGTCAATGATTGATTGAGCATAGTCAATGAATCCACTTTGCTGGGCTTGGCGCAGAGTGTCTTTGGGAGAGGGTTTGAAGGAAAACCCCTTTTCTTCCAGATAGTCCTTCATCACCTTCCACGCGAGATCCAATGTGAACTCGAACCGCTGAATCAAACCGTTTCTTTCCAACTCGTTCAGCGACTCCATATCCACAGCTTCTTTTAGCCGCTTGAAGGCCTGTTCGTAATTCTGAAAACGTTGTATCCAGCGAATATCCTGTTTCATTGTATCATCCCTATTAGATCTCAGTATCTTATAACCGCTTAATAGCTGCGTCTCAACCATAAACAGGGGCGTCAGACATCAATATTCTATGCTGAAAGCCTTACGTCCGTCTTGGACGAAACCCATCAGACTATCCCCGATCAATCTTCCAATGGGTATTGACCCAGTCCTTCCAGGCTTGAGTGTCTTTGCCAAAATCCTTTTTGGTGAGCGCCTTAAGCTTTTCCAAGGCTTGGCCTCCTAATGTCTGGGGGCTGGGTTTGGGTTTACGTTTGAGGTTTGACTTTTTGGGCTTGGGTTTTAGTTTTGCATACTCTTCTGAAAAACGTATGAGCCTCAGAGTGGGATGATCTGCGTCACGAAATCGAAAGGTTCGGACAGTATAACTGCGTTTCCGATCATCCTTCAGCAGGTCAACCAAGCAGAGTAGAGTCTCTTTACTATTCTGGCCATCAAGTGTGAACCCCCCTTCAAACACCACAAAAAGCAGCTGATAGGTTTCATCATCCCATGGACCATAGCTCATGTACAGATCAGGGATCAAGGCATCCTTTTGGTCAAGTTTTGGCAGGGACCACAAAAGTCGTGCTCTGTTCTTGGGCAGATGCTTGACCAATGTACGTCCAGCCTGAGCAATCAATGGCCGAAATTCCATCATCTCTAACAAGACCAACTTCTTTGGGATGATGACCATCTTCTTTTCGTTCTCAGTCTTGACCTTGCCCCTAGATGGCGAAACATCATCCGGTTCAAAACGACTGAAAACAGGAAATAAAGCCAGTGCCGCTCGACGGACCAAACGTTCCCTGTGCAAGGGCAAATAACCGCCCATAAATAATTATGGTCACGAATTCTGAAAGATCCAGGAGAAGAGCCCTATTTCTTGCCGAAAATATTTTAGGGTGCCCCCTATATAGAATGCCAGGCTCTGTTTAAACCAGAGCAAGGGGCTTCCTGAGACATTATTGAGAGCAATGTGAGGTAAATCATGAATAACTTGTGTGATACGATTCAAAACAAGTTGGTGAAACTTCATCTGACGAACGTCCCGATCAAGGATGATCCTGAGGTAAAAGCCCATCTCGAAGCCTGTTCGACCTGCCGTATCTACCACGACTTCTTGAACCATGATCATCAAACATCGGAAATCTGTGCCGAATCACTGGAGATCTATGTGGATCAAGTCAAGCATAAGCTTCACCGCCATATAAAACACACCAAACCCGATGGTTCAAGTCGAACAATCATCGCTGCTTGGGTTGCAGCAGTCTCGATTCCCTTGATTGTCGGATTCCTTTTTTTACTTGATTTGAGCCCCCAAACCTCCCCAAATCGACCGGGCCCTAATCAGGGTCCAGAAAGCATCAAGTCGTCTCCCCCTCAGACTCCCATGGCCAAGATCGAAACGCCTTGGCAGGCCCCCAAATTCGTGGCACCAGAGTCGGAACCAACAGCCAAATCGCCATCTGTAGGACATGACATCTATCCTGATGCCCATGGCATGCAATTTGAGGTGGTTGTAACGCATAAGGAAACCAACCAACCACTCGCAGGGGTGGAGGTATTATTTGGAAGTGAACCTGGATTTAGTGATGAAGTTCAGGAAGCCACTGGATTGACCGACGCCAATGGTATTTGCAGAATTGGACATGACAAAAACACGCTGGCTGAGGCCATTCTAAAGGTCGCCAAGCCGGGATTCGTATTGATGGCGGCAGAGTTCAAGGACTTAAAACAACGGGGCTCACCCTACCAGATTCTCGTGGCGCTCGAACCCGGTTCTGCCATTGGAGGCACGGTAGCTGATCCAAATGGTAATCCCCTGGCGGGCGTTCAGGTACGATTCGATTCAGGATATAGGCCATTTCTGAATAAGAAGGTCTTTCCCTATTTTGAGTATGAAGGCGAAACCGATCTTCAAGGGCATTGGTCAGGAGAGACAGTACCAAAACAAATCACAGGCCTGGCACTTCGTTTCTCACATCCGGATTATGCTGAAAGAGAACACGTCATTCTTAGTCCAGGCCGGTCTGAAGTAAATGAAGCAGCATTGACTGCTCTGCGTGAACAGACATATGAAACCACACTCTCTCCAGGCATTTCCGTTTGGGGGCAAGTGACAGATTCCAATGGAAGTCCCGTGGTAGGCGCTGAAGTAAAATGCAATCAGTGTGAGAAAACCGTGACTACGGATACGAACGGTCAATATCTTTTTGATCATTTGCCTCTGGACATAACCTCTGTCAATATCGTTGTGACTGCAGAAACTTACGCGCCCACAGCCATGTATAGAATATTCGGAGATCAAGAGCAGCCCATTGATATTGCGTTACACAAAGGGCAGGCCACCGAAGATGAGACGGTTAAGTACGTTGGGACAGTCCTCACTGCTCAGGGAAATCCAGTGCCTGACATTCAAGTGTTCCTATGCGAACATGCCCTGGAGCTCTCAGTAAGGAATGGAATACCGCGTAACTCACTTGATTTTGTACACACTCATGCTGATGGCCGATTTTTAATGGAGTCAGAGCGTCTTGTGAAATACATTGTGGCAGTTGGGACGCAAGGAATCTGCCAGATAGAATACGACGATTTTCGAAAACATCGCGTGATGACTGTGGAACCCTGGGTCACAGTCAAGGGGGACCTGGTGATGGGGACATATCCCGCGGCTGGATACATGTTGGAAACACATACCCGCGATGAAATCGAATATCGAGGCGGGTACTCTTCCAACAGCCACTGCAATACAGATGCACATGGTCGTTTCGAATTTAACAGAATTCCTCCCGGCATTATGATTCTGCACGGTCGTGAGTACGAGGTGCATGCGGGCCAGACCTATGAACTTCATTTGGGCATGGAAGGGTTAAGTGTCGTGGGACAGTTTATCCTGCCTGAGGAGGCTCACCAAGGAGACATTCTCAGTGGGCGCCCTGTCATGAGTCATGTGGTTAGTCTGAACACAAACAAGAGTTCTGCGGACTTACCGCCGCGTCCGGAACTCGTAAAGTCGCATGTCTTTCAACGGATCTCCAGCAATGAAACGGGGCTATTCCAGGGCGATCACCTTGGGCCCGGTTTTTATGCCCTGGTAGGCGGCGCTTTGGAGAATGGAAATTTGAATCGCCAGAAGCACGCATATCGGTTATGGCATGAGTTTGTGGTACCCAAGCCATCTGACGCAGTGCAAGGAAAAATTCTGGTTGAATTGGGCAATGTGGAACTCATCCCCGGCGATTTGATGGTGGGAGACAGAGCACCGGACTTCGACCTGGCAGATTTGGCCGGAAATATGCAAAGTCTTACAGACCTCGCTGAAAAGCTGGTATTGCTGAGCTTCTACCGGTCTGATGATTTGCAGAAGCCATCCCGTGAATTACGGAGACTCAAAGAGGTTCAAAATAGGTTTGGCTCCATGGAGTCCTTTGTGATGATCGGCATGTTGGCCAGTACCAATTCGCCCTCTCAAGATCGTAAACTCGTCGAGGCTGCGGGACTCCCATGGCCCCATCTCCTCGTGGGACGTAATGGTAAAAACCGCACCCACATCGAATATGACGTACTCAACACGCCCTGGCCCTGGAACATCCTCATCAGCCCGGACGGCATTGTCCTGGCCATCGGCCTGCAGGAGGATGAACTGGTAGAAGCCATTGAAACCCATTTGTTTTAGGCTCTGCCTGTAGGAGTTGTTGGTTTCTGGTTGTTGGTTTATTGAGCCGCTTCGCGGGCTGGCGATCTTCGCTTCGCTCTGGAGGTGTGAAGGGTGAAATTTGAAGTGTGAAGTAATGAGCCGCTTCGCGGGCAGGTTTAATAGATCCCTCACATGCGCTCGGGATGACAGAGTCGATTCGTGGGGTTGTTGGCGGGGTCGAGCGAGTCTCAAATCAAAAATCCGCAATCAAAAATGAATAGGCTTCCTACTCCCTGGGAGGTCTGGGTGTTTGGATCTGTATGAAATGCACCTTGTTGTTGTATAGTCCGAAGACTAGGCCCTTGGCGCGGTAGGCCAGCGCAAAGCCACCCTTCAATGGATGATTGTCGACCTTTCTGTCAGGTTCGCCGTAGGCAGTCTTGATGTCCTGTTCTGTGGAACCCATGCCAATGCCCTCGGCAGTCTTGCAGAAACAGTGCTTCACGAAACGTGTGTCTGCACCCGTGGCATCGCCGCACATAATCGTATACACCTTGCCGTCACGGACATTCACCACGAATCCCCCATATTGAAAAATGGTGTCTCCCATTTTGAAGTCAGGCTTGCCCAGGGCCAGTTCTATTTTTTCAGGCGAATCACCGAGATTCAGCTCACCCATGCCCGCCAACGGTTTAATCACAAATCGCCCGTCATTGGGTACTTCAACCGGTGTCTCTGGCCCCAGGCCAAAGAGGGTTTCGTCAATGGCTGTGTCAAAGTCGAAATCTCTATAAACCATCACGTTCTTTTCACCAGTAGATGCCTCAATCTCCATGTGGACTTCATGGGGCACGCCAGTTTCTGTATTCGCCCAGATCGTATACATGATCTGGCCCTTTTCTCCTTTGAACTCGAGTGTTTGTTCTGTGCTAAAGCCTGTGACCTTAACGCCATCCATGGTTTCGTCTCCGAGAGGTATCTCGTTCCCATCTGCCAGGTTCCACAGTGTTTCAATGGGTTGTGAGAAGATGTTCAGATCTGAGCTCATCAACTCAGGTACATCCACGGTGCCGAGGTTCTTACCCTCCAGGGTCACCCACCGTGTTTCATCACGGATCGTGTCGAATACAAGAGCCAAGCCCTGCCATTGATCCCCTGGCATGTCCCAACGCAGTAATCCCGGCTGAAGCACTATGGCCTGCCCCAATTTGTTCTGGGTCCCATTCGGGTCTTGCTGCCAATAGGTAAAGCGATACCCGCGTTTCTGTAAATGCTCCAATACCTGAGCAAAGGCAGTACTGGACGGGGACATCCAGAGCATGCCCAGGGTAACACATCCAATGATCATCGCAGCAATCGCATATTTAACCCATGTGGCTTTCATGATCGAACCTCCTGAAGGCCTCGCAGCCTCCTTTAGCAGGACTTCAAGTACCGCGGCCTTGGCCTGCTTCGGCATGGTCGGCGTCTTGGTCGATTGCAATAGATGGCGGATATTTTGGCCTAATAGGCAAACGCATACAGCTGATTTGAAAAATGCTCAAACCAATCTTCAATGGCCGAAGGCTCGCCTTGTTGTAATGCTTTCAGATCAAATCTTATGTGGTTCTGTGCCATTACAAACTAATGTACCTGAGAAACTCAAAGGTTACGGAAAAAACTCAAAATTATTTGGCGAGGTAGAGTATCTCGCCAAAGCACGTGAGATATCGAATTACGGATTTTATAACTTGACTATCTTCCCTATTTTCTGCATTCTATCATGTATGTTAGTTTTTCTTGATTCCCCCTGGATCCTGAGGAGGACGAAATGAAAAGGGATATTTTACTTGTTTTAGTATTGGCCATCTTGGTCTGTGGATGCCGAAAGCCAGAGTTTTCTGGCGATCACAAACCACCTAAAGGGTATGTATGGCAAGAGTTTAAGGAAGTGAATGCCGCCAGCCTAAAGCCAAAAAAATGGCATTACAGCAAGGTGATGCTTGAAAACCACAGCATTTTTCGCCTGACCCGAGAAAGAGTCTCTGCCAACCACGCCTTTCTTACAGGTCTGAGCCTGCATGTGTTCCAGAATGTGCCTGCTGTGATGGATTTGATGCCATCTGAACTGGCAGAAAAATATCTGTCTGAATACGCCATGGATAGGCAAACCCTGGAGGTTTTTGTACCCAAGTATTCAGGCAACATGATCCAGAGCGGAGGCACGTATAAGAATCGAATGTATGTCAAGGGAAAACAACGGCAGTTCCAAGTTCATATTACAGCGTTGGCAAATGACAGCACGGACACTTTATATATGCTGGTATATGCCTGTCCAGCCAAGCAATGGGAGAAATTCCTGAACACCATCGTCACTGTAGGCTCAGATGTAATGCTTGATCCCAAATTCTAGGGACTGATCCCATAGTAACCACTGGCGTTCTCCGCCTGTTCCCACTACAATACGGCCCTGGAAAAACACAGTGCCGAATTGTTTTACTGGGAGATAAGTGCAACAATGACCTCCATGTGGGATTACCTGATTGTCACGGCGTCGAATGACGCACAAGCCAAGGCCTACCAACATCAACTCACTCTGCGTCAAGAACTGGGGCTCATCCAGGATGTACGTGAAGTCCTGGTTTTGGCTGATCCAGGGGGACAACGTGTTGGCAGTGGTGGCAGTACCATCTGCTGCCTGTTGAACGTACTCAACCGACATTTGGAGCCAGCGGATCGCGATCCTCAAATGCAAGACACATGGCTGGCCGTGTTTCAAGGCCTGCGCATTTTGATTGTCCACGCAGGCGGTGACTCCAAACGCCTGCCTGCCTACAGCCCCTGTGGAAAAATATTTGTCCCCGTGCCGGGCAAAAATGACAGTGCTTTGCCCTTGACCCTGTTTGATCGTCAGCTCCCCAAGTATCTTGCCCTACCATCCGGCCCCACAGGTGCCGGGCAGATTGTGATTACCGCAGGCGACGTCATGCTCCAATTTGACCCCGAAGAATCGCAATTGAACCATTCGGGACTGGTAGGACTGGGCAGTTACGCATCACCTGAGCAGGCCTGTCACCATGGCGTCTACTGCCGTGACCCTCAGCATAGCGTGACTCGCTATCTCCAAAAACCAACGTCGGATCAGCAACACGAAGCCGGTGCTGTGGATCTTTATGGACAGGCTATTCTGGACATTGGCGTGATGAGTTTTGATGCCAGCGTAGCCGTGCAGCTGCTTTCAGTCTGCGGACTCAAGCCCAATAGCCATGAAACCCTGGAAATCAATGGCCCGTTAGGGCAGGGCATACTCAACAAGGAAGTGGATTTCTATAGGGAAATATGTGCGGCATTGGGCACTGAAGCCACTGAAGAACACTACCTCCAGACCGTACAACAAAGTGGCTCACCCTGGGATACAACCACCCTCAAAACACTCTATAAAGACCTCAATAAAATACCCTTTCATGTCGATGCCCTGCCCCACTGTGACTTTCTCCATTTTGGCACAACACGCCAGATTATTACCAGCGCCTATGCCTTGGTCCAGCGTGAACGACTCAACACGGCCCCCAAAGAGGTGCTGAGCCTCAACAACCAAGTGACTGACCGGGGTGAGATCCATGGAGCAACCAGTCTGGTTGAGGGCTGCTGCATCGAAGATACGCTCACCCTGGCAGGTGACAATGTCGTGACAGGTGTGGATGTCAAAAAGCCTATTCACCTGACAAGAACCATGTGCCTTGACATCACTGAAGGACAGGACCGATTCTATATTCGAATCTACAGCAGTCAGGACAAACTCAACGACAGCCCAGACCAAGGCGCTACGTTCTGCGGCATGCCCGTGCTCGATTGGCTTAACCACTGTACAGCCTCACCAGAGATGATCTGGGACAGCGATCTGCCCCGTGCTCAACGAACCCTGTGGACAGCCAGACTGTTTCCAGCCGTATCTAACCAAAGCGACCTGCATCAATGGCTCTGGATGGCAGACCCGACCACAGCCACACCCGAACAGATTCAACAGTGGCAAAACACGAAACGTTTTAGTTCAAGCGAGATTGCCGCCTCAGCAAATCATCAGGCTTTTCATGCAAGGCGCACTCAGTTAAGAGCCTTGTCTGTGGCCCAGTCCCTACCTGAACTGTTCAGAATCAGTAGTCATTTTTCAGCCCAGGATTTGATTCATGTGCTCAAACATGCAGATGCCCCAAGTCTGATATCTGCCATACTGGTTACGGCCAAACGCAATCAGGACCATGCTCAAAATACGCTGCGTGCATTGACATTACCTCGGATCCTGCACACATTGGGCACCGCATTGAAGACGAGCCAGACAGATCTGACCCCAGTGGCAGCTCAACTCACGCCAGCCACCAAAGACTGGACCGCAAAAATCGGCCTACCTCTTGAAAATCCTGTGACTCACTGGTCCACCCGAGCCTGCGAAAAGGCCTTTGATGCGGCAGGTGACGTAATTCTCTCAGGCAGCCTGGAACATCCACATGTACCCAAATGCGTATTAAGAAGTGACGAGATTGTGTGGGCAAGAGCATCAGCCCGTTTTGACACGGGCGGTGGATGGACGGACACACCACCCTACGCCCTGGAACACGGCGGTTGTGTGGTCAATGCCGCAGTCAATCTCAATGGACAGGCACCGATCCAGGCTTACCTGCGTGTGATCCGCGAACCCGTCATCCGAATTGCCTCAATTGATCTGGGCAGCCGCATTGAAATCACATCCCTGGATGACCTGTGCGATTACCGTAAAGCCACCAGCAAATATGGTCTGGCCAAAGCAGCCTTGGCCCTGTCTGGATTTTCTCCAGATGCCTCAGTGTGGCCCGATGACGTCACGTTGGAATTCATGCTCGCCCAGTTTGGAGGCGGTATTGAACTCACCACATTGGCGGCCATCCCGAAAGGCAGCGGCTTGGGCACATCCAGTATTATGGGCGCCGTGATTCTCAGCACCATTCAGAGGGCCTTTGGCAAGGCACTGACACAGAGAGAACTATTCCACGCCGTCCTCTGCTTGGAACAACTGCTCACCACAGGCGGCGGCTGGCAAGACCAAATCGGCGGCGCAGTCGGTGGCGTCAAAATTGTCACAGCAGAACCAGGCCTGATCCCCTCGCCCACCATTCACTTCCTGCCCACAGATCTACTGGACCCTACGCTGAATCAAGGCCAAACGCTACTCTATTACACGGGCATTACACGTTTGGCCAAGAATATTCTGGCCCAGGTGGTTGGACGCTATCTAAGCAGAGACAGACAAAGCTTGGCCACACTGGGCCGCATCCATCGAACCGCCCTCCAGATCGCGGACACATTGTCTCGAAAAGACCTTCAGGGCTTTGGACAACTCGTGGGCACAGCCTGGGAGCTCAACAAACAACTTGACCCCAATTCCACCAACGCGGAGGTGGAGGCCCTGTTTGAGCGTGTGTCGCCCTTTATCTACGGCGGAAAACTTCTGGGTGCAGGCGGGGGCGGATTCATGTTGCTGGTGTGTAAATCTCCGGACCACGCCAAACGTCTCAAGGCAGAACTAAATAATACGCCCACCAATGACCGAGCCCGGTTCTTCGACTACTCAATCAATCACAACGGATTAACCGTAACCGTGTGTTAATAACAGGACTTTTGCAAAAAGCCCTGTAGTGTATAGTTTTTGGTTTTTAGTTTTTGGAAAAATGCGTTTTTCATACTGAAAACTGAACAGTTTTGAGTTTTCAGAGTTTCTTTCTGGTAAGCTTTCTCTTTTTTGCGACAGTCGTTTTGCCAGTCGTTTTTGTCGTGCCTTGCTGTCGTTTCATCCGTACGACCAGTTCATTGGCCGGAACGAGGTCCAGTTGGCCAGCTGCGGCATGGACTTCCAAAATTCGCACTCGAATGGGTTGAGCCAGCCTGACTACAGCCCCTGTATGGCGTCCAGCCAGACACTGAGTATGCTCGTCAAATTTCCAGACGTCCGGTCCCAGAGCTTCTCGCCGAATAAGACCTTCGATGCCGTACTCTGGCAGATGCACAGAGACACCAAAGGGTGATAAGCCCACCACCAAGCCCTTCAACTCTTCTCCAATCAAATGTTCCAAAAGGGTCAGAACAAGGATCTTCTTGACTTCATGCTCTGCCTCGTCTGCCGCTTTCTCTGTCTCAGAAAGGTGAACACCCAGATCTGTCAGTTCGGCGTAGCTGTACAGACGCCTGGCCTCGGCCATGTGGCCTTTGAGATAGGCATCCAAAACCCGATGCACCACAAGGTCTGCGTATCGACGGATCGGACTGGTGAAATGGCAGTATCTTGACGCAGCCAAGGCATAGTGCCCTTCACTAGCGGGCGAATAGATGGCCTTGGCAAGGCTGCGCAACACCAGTACATTGACAGGGACTGACAGGTTGGAATCACGCAGGTTGTTTATCATAGCCTGCAGATGAACCCGTTTGGGTTGGCGTGACAGATTCACGCCCAAGAGCCTGAGTGTCTGCGACAATCTGCGCAAGGCCTTGATGTGTGGGGCAGGATGGATACGCCTCACAAAGGGAATGCAATAACGATCCAATAGGTGTGCCACAGCGATATTGGCCTCCACCATGAACATCTCAATGATCGTGTGTGTGTCGCTTGTGTCTTCAGGCTCTACCCCTGTGACGCGTCCCGTATCGTCCAGAAGCACGCGTGTCACAGGG
>CAZBTJ010000159.1:0-12101 GCA_964494325.1 uncultured Pirellulales bacterium | reverse complement strand
CAAAACCTGGCCTGCTCTATCCTGATGGTTGATGAGGAAGAATTTTATTTCAAAGACAGCAGTCGCCTGTTCATTTGCCTGAAAATCGCCATACAGTTTGATGATATGGCCTTCTATAGCATGGGTAGGCAGAGCTTGCGAACCGGGATTGAGAACGCGTGCAAAGAGATTCGCATTGGAAAGCCAGTAGCGAACACGTTCCGTGATCATTTGAGAGGGTGACACCAGGAATCCATTGTAGTAGTCGATTTCATATTCGTGGGAGCTCTTTTTATAAACAAAGCCTTTGGAGTCATAGGTTCGATCAATGGTAAGCCGGTGTACATCAAGAACACCAGTGGTCTCGATGGCGGAATCTTCCTGGACTCGTTCTGTCTTGAGAATATAATGGCTTTGTGTGTTGACACTGGTTCGGCAGCCTGCAACAAAGGCTAAAGCGAGTATGCAATAAAAACTGGCTTTCATAGTTATTGCTCCGTTTTACGTGGTGGTTTGCTAAAAATTATATTGGATGGATTACGACTGAGGCTTTCCGTGAGCTGCTTGAGGTTTTCTGAGATCTCTCGCGTGTCCTCGAGCACACGATCAATCTGGGGACTCTTGGTCGTAATCAAACGGTCAATGCGTTGGAGCGTGGTAAACAATTGATCAACCACAAGAGGCAAATTTGCCGGCAAGTGATCTGTCTGCGGGCGTGCGAGCAAGGCATTGAGCTCACCCAGAGCTTTGTTGGCCTGTGCAAGCAAGGCCTGTGTCTGAATACTGAGCTTCGGAATGTTGGCATCCTGCACTGCCCCCTTAAGTGAAGCAAGTATATCAAAGGCCTCTTGGCTGAGTCTGGCCGTGTCAATGGCCTGGATCTTTTGCTCTGCCTGGACCAGGATCTGCTGGATGTTGTCTGACACCTGAGGCACATTGGCATCTGCAATGGCCTGATCCATGGAGGTCAGTAAATGTTGAGCTGTGTCGCTCATCTTCTGGATGTCAATCTTTTCCAGCTTGTACAGGATCTTGTCCACAGAATCTTTGAGCGTGCTCAATTCACCCGGCGCTGAAGGCAGGTAAGCCTGCTCAGGCGTCCAACTGAATTCCAATACAGGGAAACGGTTCGGATCCAGGAATTCGGCCTCCAGGTAACCAATCCCCGTCAGGATCTCCGTGGCATAGCGAATCCGCATCCCTTCAGCCACAAGTCGATTCAGCCGGTCTCCCGGTTGATCCGCTGTGACGCCAAGCATATACTTGGAGTCCACAGACACAACAGCCATCACATAGCGAGCGTATTTTGAAAACTTGCTGTGGCTCAGAGGGACGCTGTAGCGATCCCCCACAAAGCTAATCTCTTCAACACGTCCAATCTGTACCCCCCTCGCTTCTACAGGAGACCCGACACTGAGTCCGTGTACAGAATTATCAAAATAGGTTTCGAAGTAGAGACGTTCTGTGTCGAACAGATTTGCCCCAAAAATTACCACGCTAATCAACAGGATCATCACTGCTGACAGCACAAACAGGCCGATTTTGAAGTAGTTTGGTTTTGTGCCCATAGAAGTTCCGCCTTATGTGTCACTTATCCTGGATTCACGACCGAAGAACTGACGCACCCAGGGATTGTCGCTTCGAATCTTGAGATCCTCCGGATCTCCGGTGGCGACGATGGTCTTGGCTCGTTTGTCCAACATGATCACACGATCTGCAATAGTAAAAATGCTTGGCAATTCATGTGTCACCACAACAAAGGTCATGTTCAATGTTTCAGATAACTGCAAAATCAATTCATCCATCTGCGCAGAGGTCACTGGATCCAACCCCGCAGATGGTTCATCCAAAAAAATCACCTTGGGATCCAATGCCATGGCCCTCGCAATAGCAGCCCGTTTTCTCATGCCTCCGCTCAATTCGGATGGCATTTTGTACGCGGCCTGCTCCAGGCCCACGGCCTTGAGCTTCATAAACGCCAGACGCACACGCAACGGTTTGCTCAAATCCGTAAACTCTTCCAGCACCAGACAAATATTGTCCACCAGATGCATGGAACCAAACAGAGCGCCATTTTGATACATCACACCAATTTTTCTGAGAATGCCCAAACGCTGGGTGTCTGTGGCAGTGACAATATCCTGACCATCAATCAAAATCTGTCCCTGTTTGGGCCTGTGCAGACCGATCATCTGCTTGAGCAATGTACTCTTGCCACAACCAGACCCACCCAGAATACCAAATGCCTCTCCAGGATAGATGTCAAATGACACATCCCTGAGAATCACCTCATCGCCATAAGCAGCCACAAGGTCACGCACTTGAATAATGGGTTCAGTCTTCATATCACCAACGCACTTAACACTTAACACCTAAAACCTAACACTTAGATTATATACCTAAAAAGTAATACAATACCGCAAACACACCATCTGCCAAAATGATGGCCACAATACCACTCACCACAGCACGTGTGGCAGCATCTCCCACAGCACTGGCCCCAGTGCGTGTCTGCATACCCCGCAAACACCCGATGCCTGCGATCAGCAAACCAAACACCAGGGTCTTGGCCAACCCTCCGAACAGATCGCCCAAACCGGAGGCTGTCTGAATACGTTCTACAAAAGTCACCATGGGGTACCCCAAGGCCAGCATGACCAAAGCACAACCCATCAGGCCAAACAAAAGATTCAGCAATGTCAACAAGGGCAACACAATCACACCCGCCAACATCCTGGGCAACACCAGAAATCGAACCGGATCCAGCCCCATGGTCACCATGGCATCAATCTCTTCATTCACCTTCATGGTGCCAATTTCCGCGGCAAAGGCCGAACCACTGCGACTGGCCAGAATAAACGCCGTGATCAAGGGGCCTAGCTCACGAAACAGAGAAATGACCACCAGATCTGCCACAAAAACTTCTGCACCAAACTGTTTCATGGCCACAGCCGACTGGAACGCCAGGATCAGGCCGATCAAGAATCCAACCAATCCTGTAATGCCCATCGCATCTGCCCCACTTTTTTCAGCCAGAGTCAGTGCATCATTCCATCGGAGCGTATGGGGTTGTACACACAGGCGAGCCCCCTTAACCAGCACCTCACCCACGAATTCAATTTGATTGTGTAAATCCTGACACACCGTCACCGTGGCCCGACCCACCTGCTCAGACAAACGCGCCACAGCAGTTGCCTTGGACGGAGAGACCTCAAAATCTCCGGGGTCGAATAATGCCAGAAGGCTTTGGTAACGGAGCTCCAGTCCCTCAATGTGACAAACACGCTGTCGACTGGTTTGATAGGCCTGGATGTGGAGAATCAGACCAATGCCGGAACTGTCACAATAAGACAATCCAGAGGCATCAACAGTCACGATTTGAGGGTTTTGGCGTTCAAGTTGAGCACGAAAAAGAGCCCACTCCTTCTGGACCCTTAGAATATCCAGATGTCCTGAGAGTGTGAGTTGAAGGGAGTCATCCCTGCCCTTTTCCTTGGTCATTCAAACCATCCTTGCTAACACCAGGCAAAACAAAACTGAAACCGATTTTTAGAACTGAAGTTTTCAGTAGGCAGTTCACAGCATAGAAACGCGTTTTACTAAAAACTAAAAACTAAAAACTGTACACCACAGGGCTTTTTTCAAAAGTCCTGTTAGAAGCTAAAACCATCCTTGAATGCCGCTGAAAAGTTGTACACGTCATCAAAATCGTTGATCGTGTCGGTGGGCTGAGCGCTCATCCACTCGTACTTAATCATGGCATACACGATTTCTCCAAAGTCACGAGTACACCTGACTTGCCAGGATTCTAATACCATCAAAGTCAGTTTCCCCCATCGCTCCAAAGCCATTTTACGCAGGCCTTCACACAATATCTGACCGCTGACATGCCCTGGCGAATCCTTGAACTCCTTGACCGTATACCCCAGCCCTTCATAGACAAAATAAAAAGCTTCCGGGCAATACCGCCCATCCAACTTGGCAATTTCTTCTGGTGTTGATTTCATGATTCAGTTATCAATCGGTTAAATAGTTGAACAGGCACAGCTTCACGTCTTGCCCCAGGCATTCAACAAAGAACTAGCTGACCACATCTCCGGGTTTTGCACCAGAATCAGGAGACAGCACAAAAATATCACTGCCACCAGGGCCAGCGGCCAGTACCATACCTTCGGAAATGCCAAAACGCATCTTGCGAGGCTTAAGATTCGCAAAAAAGACAACCAATTTTCCGACCAAATCTTCTGGCTTGTACGCCTTGGCTATCCCGGCAAATACATTCTTTTCTACGCCACCCACATCCACCTTGAGAGCCAAGAGCTTATCTGCCCCTTCCACAGGGCCGGCTTCAACCACCTTGGCCACACGAAGGTCCAGTTTGATAAAGTCATCGATCGTCACTTCATCTTTAAACGTGGGCGCCGGTATTTCTTCCACAGGTTCCGGGGCTGGCTGGACCTGTCCGTCTTTGCTTTCTTCAATCATGGCATGTACCTGTTTTTCTTCTACGCGTTGAAATAGATGCTTGAATTTGTTTATCGTATGGTTTTCAAGGGCCGTATCCAGATCACCCAACTCAAGAGGCGCTACATTCAAAAAGATTTCGATCTTCTGGGCAAACACGGGCAGGATCGGCTTGAGATAAATGGTGAGGACACGCATGGCATTGAGAATCGTGGTCAGGACCACGCGCGTTTCCTCAGGCTCGGTCTTGATGGTTTCCCACGGACGTTTGAGTTCGACATACCGATTGGCTTCGTCTGCCAGGGCTGTCAAGGTACGCACCACAGCAGAGTATTTGAGCTTCTCATAATCACTGACTATCACATCCTTGGCATTGACCAGTTTGGCCACCAGGACCTGCCCCTCATCATCCAGCGCACCCATCTTGCCATCCAGTTTCTTGGACAGCATGGGACCGGATCGTGAGGCCAGGTTGGCAAATTTTCCCACAAGATCTGAATTCACCTTGTTCGTGAAGTCCTCCACCCCCAGATCAATATCATCCACGCTATCGGTCAATTTGCTGGCATAATAATAACGCAGACACTCAGGGTCCAGATGATCCGCATAGGTGGCAGCCTTGATAAAGGTGCCCCGTGACTTGCTCATCTTTTCGCCGTTGACCGTGAGAAAACCATGGACAAACAGTTTTTGGGCGATTTTAAACCCTGCACCCATCAGCATGGCTGGCCAGAACAGGGCATGAAAATACATGATATCCTTGCCGATAAAATGATACAACTCATAGGCATCCTGATCGCCGGGAGACCCATTTTCACCGGGCCACATGACATCAAAATCCAGGCCATTCGCTTTGCAATAGTTTTTCGCTGAAGCCATGTACCCAATCGGTGCATCCATCCACACGTAAAAATACTTGTTGTCCTCGCCAGGGATTTTGAAGCCAAAATAAGGACCGTCTCTTGAAATATCCCAATCCCTGAGCCCGGAAGCGAACCACTCCTTCAGCTTGTTAACCACAGACTTTTGCGTGTAACCGCCGGCAATCAGCGATTTGAGTGGCTCTTCGTAGTTGGCCAGCTTAAAGAAGTAATGCGACGAGGTTTTTTGTACTGGTGTTGTACCGCATGTCGCACAAAACGGTTTTATCAAATCCGTGGGCCGATATGTCGCACTGCACATTTCGCACGAATCGCCATACTGGTCTTCGGCTTTACACTTGGGACAGGTGCCCTTCACATATCGATCGGGCAACGGCATGGTACATTTTTCACAGTACGCCTGCTCCACATCCCGTGTCACAATAGCGTCGGCTTCTTTAAGGCGTTTAAAAAACAGCTCGCTAAAATGCTGATTTTCCGGTGAATGGGTTGAATAGTAGTTGTCAAAATCCACAAAGAACCGATCAAAGTCGGATTTGTGTTCAGCATGCACCTTTTTGATCAGGGCCTCTGGGGCAATTCCAGCAGCCCGTGCACTCAGCATCACCGGGGTACCATGCGTGTCATCAGCACAAAAATACCGGCACTCATGGCCACAGAGCTTTTGAAACCGCACCCAAATATCAGTCTGGATATACTCCACCAAATGCCCAATGTGAATCGGACCGTTGGCATAGGGCAAAGCCGATGTCACTAACATTTTGCGTGTCATTTATCACCTTCAGGGCTTTTGGGTTTTGAATCGTTCTTTGTGCTGTTGCCACCATCACCAGTATTGCCATCCTTGTTCGCAGGACGCCTGTTGCCTCGACGCCCAGATCGACGCCTGCGCCCGCCTCGTCTTGAACGACTCGGCTTATCCGATTGCTCCGTCTTCTCTGAATCGCCTTGCACTTTTTGAGGGTCGGTTTTTTGGGAGGGGTCAGGGGATTCTGATTCGGGCTTGGGCCTGTTCTGCTTGGAGCGCTCCTGTCTTCTCGGAGGCCTGCTTCGAGGCTTTTCATCCTTGCCCTCTTCAGCCTTTGACGCACCACGTCTCCCGTTTCTTCGCTGCCCGACTCCCCTCAATGCAAGTCGTCTTTCCTCTTTCTCAGGCTCAGGCTTGACTCGCCTTGGAGCGTCCAGCGCCAAAATTTCAAGTTGCTCAAGGGGAATAGACAATCGCTCCCCCTTCTCTGACATCACCATAACCAATTGGCTCAGGATTTGAGAATCAATCACCCTGCCTTCGCAATCTTCAAGCTGCACACGTGTATTCTTGTGGGGCAGATTCTTCTTGAGCTCGCCATAGGTACTGTCTTCATACCGCAGGCAGCACTTCAAACGCCCACAATATCCCGAGATCTTGGCGGGATCGAGCGTGGCCTTCTGCATCTTGGCCATACGCATATTTACAGGCTTAAGATACTTCAGAAACTGCTTACAGCAGACCACCTGCCCACAGCTCTCAACATCGCCCAACAGGCGTGCTTCATCACGCGCCCCGATCTGACGCATTTCAATGCGCGTCTGGAACTCATGGGACAGCGTCTTGACCAGATCTCGAAAATCAACACGTCCTTCAGACATGAAGTAAAAAATAACACGTTCACCACCCAGAATGTGCTCAGCATCCACGATCTTCATGGAAAGCTTACCCTGATTCACAATACGCTGACACGTACGAACTTCATCCTGGGCAATCTTTTTGAAATGTTCTGCATCACTGATATCATCGTGCGTGGCATAGCGAATAAATTTGCCCCCCTGCTCACACATCATTTCCATATCGGAAGCCTTATAATAATCGGCCACCTGCTTGAAGTCTAATCGGTATTTCCCTTGCTTATAGCACCCCAAAGCCCCGACGATTCGACCCAGTTCAAGCCCTTTACGGGTCTTGACCACCACCTGAACATCGGTCTTGGGAACCTGCAATTCATTATGCGAAAACAAACCCAGACCATTCATGCGTCCAAAGCGAACGAGCATTTGCTTCTTGGTCTTGGATCGTTGAGGTTTTGACTCTGGCGTATCAGACATCTAAGTCACCTAATAACAATACGTTACGATTACGACACTCATATTAAAGACCCGGCATTATACCAGAACCGGCAATCCTTAACAATAACCGCTCAAAAATAAGCCTCTCATTCACACCGGACTCAATCCACCGCATGGCTTCATAGCATTCAGCCACCTTTTCAGCGGCCTCTTGAGGCCCCATACGCGTGGCCGCCTGACGAATCAAGCCACTCTGATCTGAATTACAGCAGGGTTCGGGCAGGCCCAGAGGCTCTTTCATCACATCCTCCAGCACAGCCACCACCATCGAAACCACAGTCTTTAACGCCCTGCGATTTAAATCTGTCCGACTCGTTGCAGAGTCAAAATCGGTCCAGGACTCCCTGATGGACTTGGCCCCAGCCAACAGAGCGTCAGCCACATTAAGACACTGCACCAACTGCAACCCCACTAACTTTTCTACCAGATCGATCTTGAAGCCATACAAATTGGCCCCCGCCTTTTCCAGTTCAGCCCAATTGCAGGCCGTACCCAGACTCCCCTGTGATAAATGGGCAAAATAATGCGCCTGAGCAGATGCCACACCCAATCCCTCCAGGTGCGCGGTAATGCGATCCCGATCGATCGGGCCAAACCGAATGATCTGCGTTCTGGACTTGGTTGTGGGCAACAGTTTTTCCAGTCGCGTACAGAGCAACACAATACAACAGTACGCAGGCGGCTCTTCCAGAATTTTCAGCAAGGCATTTTGAGACGCCGTATTCAGCTTCTCAGCCTCACTCACCACAAATACCTTACGTTTTGACAGGGTCGGCCGCGTGGCCACCTTACCAATCAGAAACTCGCGAATCACATCCACAGGCATGTCCACAGGCGCAGCCTTGCCCTTGCCATCCTTGGTAAACTCGCGTAACTCCTTGTAAACATGGAAGAAATCCGGATGTGCCTGCCCCTCCCACGCCCGACAGGACGCACAAGTACCACAGGCCTCAAACCGATCCCCTTGACCGATTGGTTCCAGACACAACAACAGATCCGCCCACGCAGCCGCAGTCTTGTACTTGCCCACCCCTTCGGGCCCGGCAAAGATAGTGGCATGGGTCGTCCGATCCATTCCGAACGCCTTCAACAGCGCCCCAATGGCACGATCCTGACAATATATTTCCTTAAATGACATCCCAGTAGAATACCGCAAAACGCTCGTAGAATACAGAGACTAGTCTTTTTCTATGTGAAAAATCGCCCGACAACGCAGCTTCGGCCCCCAATGCTTCGAGGGGCATTGCCGGATGGGACGTTCCATTAAGGGATCTTGGTTGTTGGTTTCTGCCCGGTGAAAGAAGCTTTCACGGGCCAAGGGTTGTTAGTTGTTGGTTGGTTGCAAGGCGTTTGATTTATCTAGTCCGGGCAGCGGCTCATTACTTCAACCTTCACACTTCATTTCTTCATACTTCGAAGCGTCTCGCGAGGTGTCCCGGCTAAATGCGACGCGGTAGCACCCTCCGTACAGATTAGCTGGTATCGAAAGCATGCCGAGTCGAATGCATCTTAACTGCCGAAGCAGCTTCGCACCCTTTTCTCTTTGCGTGGGATTCTAATCGACTGCTCTTGACCCGAGGCACTGAGGGGTCTATTAAATCAGCCCACGTAGTAGCTCCAAGCAGTTGAAAGCTGACCGCTTCATTGTTTGACACAGATTTCACGGATTACACGGATTTAAAACTGACAACAAACCACTAGAAACCAAAAACCATTTTTTGCCACAGATGATAGCCCAGATAAACAAAGATACAGATATTTGAAAAACTGAACCTCAAAGACAAGAACCATTTAACAGGAAGTTTTGAAGGCTGGTGCAGATTCGTCACTCCCGACTTATGCGAAGCCCGCCGTCAAAAAACGCTTCGCATGCCACTTCGTGGGAGTCCAGCATCTGTCACCACTTTGGCAAACAAGTTTCCCACATGGAACCAAACTCGGCCTCAATGACGGCTTGGAACAGGGCTTGAGTGAACCTTCTCCGTTTGAAAGTTAATCAGATGGAAGTTCCTGTTCTTATTGTGCTGACGCGTCTAGGTATGAACCCACCGGGCTTCGAAAAGGCTCAGTTCATAAAACTTGCTGTCATTGCGAACGAAGTGCGGCACCCTTGTTAATTGTACGTTCGTCCAAGTCTTCACATGGCGTTTCTCGCTCTACCATCGAAAGTAAATACCAATATCCAGGGAATTGCCCCTTAGTCCCCGTCAAAGCATTGGACATTGATCTCACGTCGATGTTTTTCTTAGAGCTCTTTTTGGCCCCGGGAAAATCCACCAAAGCATGCTTTAAAGGGGGCAAATGGCATTAAGCATCTTATTGGTAAAGAGATATCGTGGTCCGAGCATTATCTTCCGTGAGCATTACATTCAGGAGCCTATATGGGTGATCCTCGAAGCTTCTCTTTATTGAAGAATAGGAGCCATGATTCTAAATTTATATTCAGGAATAATGCATTCAAAAGAGTCTGGGCCAATAGGACCTTGCTCTGGACGTAATGGGCAGGAGAACAGATTTTTAGCACGGGCTCGTAATATAAATCCCTCCTCAGTTATCTCGTACTCAAAGTCTTCTCCACTGAATGGATCTTTATATAAATTATGTGGAAGTACTTCTGGTAACTGGCCATTTTGGGCGACCAGCAAGTAAACTTCAATAGCAGTTTTAGTCGCATTCAAATGGGCGACATGATCTATTGCGAGTGAAAATAGACTATTAATGGTGAAATCAAGTGCTCCCACCAAAGTATTGACAGCATAATCATTGCCAGCTTTTTTCCGCATATTAGCAATGAGTGCTTGGATTTCTGCGTGACTCTTCTCAAGCGGGTGATTACTCCCAATAATACGCAATGCAGAATTCACAAACTCTGAAGCTATTTGACGAGCATATGCCAAAAGTTCCTCATCAGTAGGGAGCTGGATACAACCAAGCTCGTTGTCATCACGTTCACTTTCTTGAAACTGACGTCTTATTTCATCCATTGTTCGCTCATCATTAAGCATCGCCTGAAGAGTCATTTCGAACATGGTGCGCATTGTACTAGCAGGTGACTTCGGAGAACCTCCCAAAAGAAGCTGTCCCTGTAACGACGTAAGCATATCTTCATCGGGAGGCAAAACACCAAGAATATATTGTAGACAACCCAAAGCAGTTAAATCCGTTGTTATCGAAATGGAATAGCCAAAATCAGTGTTCATAGAACCTAGATGTTCAGAATATCGGCGTGCTATCAGGCAACGTTTCAAAGCCGCTTGATAATCCTGATCCGCAACAGAGACATACATATCTGCATGTAAAAGAAGTGTAAGATACTGCATGTCTATATTATAGAAACATCCACGTGAATACTGCACACCCCACATACAGTTTGACAATTTGCTCGCATCGTCTACAAGCCTTATCGCCTCAGAACCCTCTTCAAGATACTCATTGAGTTGATTATCAGGTTCAGCGTTATCATAGTCCCACAATGCCATCGTTCTCGGCAAATCATGAATATCCGGAAGATAATGAAATGCCTGATAATATAATAGGGCAGCATTTTCTGGATCAGGCGGTAGAGCCTCGCCCGCTGCAATTGCCCCATAACAAAGAACTCCAGCAATTAAACAGACTACGAAAATTATTAATTGATGGCTTTTTTTCACATGCCTCATGGATACCTCCTTTTACTAAATTGCAGCTTAATTATCAGTGATATTGTATCACAATTATTCCGCCATTTCAGTTGACATAACAAATATTTTCTGAGGGGTGCCGTCTTTGCTAAATATTTCCCTGGTTACAATTGTACATATGCATCAGTTTGCAATTTATACTGATTCCCTTTTACATGATCTTATCGGCGTTAAATAAACTAACCTATACATTTGTACAAAAAAATACGCAGTCATATTGTAGCTATCCCAGATTCTACTCATTCTGAAAATCATCCACGTTTGATTGTCAATGCTTGTTTTGCTAATCTACAGGCTGTCTTTATATCGTGTCCATGGGCTATTAAGTGATTATAATCCCTAAAATGATATGAATGACGAGATATCCAGATATTGAGTTTGGCGAAAGTGCACGACATTTAGCACCAGGTAGATTAAAGGGGTAAATTGTCGGATGGGACGTTCCATTAAGCGACGAAGGAGCGTGGAGCGTCCCGGCTAAATGCGAGGCGGCAGCACCTTTCGTACGGATTAGCTGGTATCGAAAGCGTGCCTAGAAGGGATGCATCTGGAGGAAATTGGTGCCAATACTTAATAGTCAAGGCGTACCCCCGGATGTTTCCCAAGCAAAGACGCAGTGCCCTCAGCTCAAATCGGCAGCCGGCTGCCGATTTCATTGGGTGCACTTCGCTCTTGTATTTAAGGGTAAACACTATAATCAGCTGCCCCTTGGAGACTTCCTTTCGTATGGATGAGCTGGTATGGGCTCTCGGCCAAAAGATTGAATATCCAATATCCAACAAGGAATGATCAATGATCAAGGGCGGAGGTCGCTGCGCTCCATTGTCAAAATTGGTATTCGTTCGCTTCCTAAAACGTTCATTGACCCTTCAAACGCCAAACCCCTTCGAGTGACATTGCTGGATGGAACGTTCCCATGTATCTACGTGTTACAACCAATCAACTTGTTGTTTTTCGTGCTGCATTTTGTTTTTTTGAAAGCGTAAATGGCTCA